>NZ_JAVKEA010000109.1:0-19565 GCF_040221695.1 Coleofasciculus sp. E2-BRE-01
CTCACAAGGGTAGGTTTTTTAAGATTGGGGTGAAGGTGAGACAAGGAAGGAAAGTAGACCAGTAGACAAGGAAGCTTTTTCACGAAAAACAGGGCGTTTCGGCTTTTTACAGTTAGCTTGACAGAACAAAATTCTGTACGGTTTTCCTCCCTTGTCTTCTTGTCACCTTTTCCCCCTTGTCTTGCCCCAACCGCACAGTAAAAAACCTACACCTGTCAGCCCCCTCCCCCACACCATCAGCCAGATGCCCGGAATTATGAAGTAATATTAAGAAGAGATGTTAATCCTATCGATATTGTGAAGTTGAAGTCTAATCTCGCATTCCCCTTCAGCAAAACTCTCAAAGGCAGTCAATGGCAAACCATTCTAGCCGATAGCCTCACCGTATTCTGGGGCGAGTGGCTAAAGCTGCGGGTGAGAATCCTGCAAGTCGCGGCGGCTGGACTCATCTCCCCAGTGATTTACATTATCGCATTTGGCTTGGGATTAGGTAGCGCCCTCAATTCAGCCATGGAAACGGCGGCGGGTGACAGCTATTTGGAATTTATCCTACCGGGGATGATTGCCCTATCCTCGATGACGATTAGCTTCAGTGGAACCACCTTTTCGATATGCGGTGAACGGCTTTACACCAAGACATTTGCTGAAACACTACTGATGCCCGTACACCCCTTAGCACTGTATTTGGGTAAAATTTTGGCTGGAATCGTGCGTGGGTTGATGACATCCGGTTCGGTGATTGTGGTAGCGGTTCTGTTTACAGGTAAAGTTTTCAGCTTTATCAATCCCTTATTTTTGCTAGTGTTACTGCTGAATTGCGCCGTATTTTCTGGTTTAGGAGTACTTGTGGGATTGAATGTCAAGTCCTTAGAATCCGTGGGACTGTACAACAATTTCTTGATTGTACCGATGTCGTTTTTGGGCGCAACGTTCTTTGATCCGAGAACATTACCCTTGGCATTAAAAGTTATCGTTTACTTATTACCCCTCAGCTATGCCAGTACCGGATTGCGGGCGGCTGCTTATTTACCCCTATCCCAGTTTCCCTGGTATTCTATCCCAGTTTTATTAGCCTTCGCGATCGCACTATCCTTTATTGGGGCTTATAAATTCGCCCACCAGCAGGATTAGATCTGAATTGTAATTCCCTGTTCCCTGTTCCCTGTGACACACCGAGCGAAGCCGAGGTGTTCCCTAAAAAATGACAAATGACTTCATCACGTTAGAACTGCGCTGGTTCAATCGCGGTAGTTTACCTAAACAGGTGAATGATTGGTTCACCACAGATTGTCCAGGCGAGATATTAGGATCGCCAGAAACCAGGGAGGATACTTATCTTTATATCCCCGATTGTCCCTATCTGAATATCAAATTTCGGCAAGGCAGTTTAGAGATTAAGTGGCGTAAAGCAGAATGGGGTATCCGACAATTTAGTCGCCACTGGGAAGGCAGAATTGAACAATGGATTAAGTGGAGTTGTCAAGACTCAACGTCTGAGAGTCTCATGCCCAAAGGCGGCTTGACACAAGGATCATGGGTGTCGGTGAACAAAGCGCGATCGCAACGTTTTTACCAAGAGATTACCTATGAGTTAACCCAGCTTACCGTTAATAAAGAGAATTGGTGGACAATTGCGTTTGAGGCACTTGTTGAAGTTGACACTATGAATTTGCAGGAATTTGAGCAGGGTGTTGGCGAAATAGGTTCGACGTATCAGGGATTACCATTGCAAAATCACCAGTCTTGTGCCTATCCTAGTTGGCTTAATCTGATCGTTTAGAGGTTTAGTATAAATATGCATTTGTACGGTAGCACCGACGTGCATTAGTATCAACTTAAGCGATAACCCTCACTCATTGCTAATTGACCCAAACGCTTCAGTACACTCAAAACGCTATACAGTTCATTTCCTGGATTGAAAATATCAAACAGTTTAGATACAGCGTATCGAGTTGTTTCTCCTTTGACTAATTTTATAAATCTGAAGCTACTCCCATTCGTAATTAGTCCGTAGGCAGGTTTTTCCCGATCGGGATTTGATAGCATATAAGCGAGAAGTTGTGGTTTGCCAACGTCTAACGAAAATGCGGCTTTTTTTGATTCAATGACGACTAGCCAAACTTGTTCTAATAAAGCCAATACATCAATCTCTCCTCTGACAATAACTCCCTCATCTTCTGCGGCTATTGCCACAGACTTCTCGGATTTGATGTGGAAGGGGTGGAGGTAGAAGTCCGCTAAGTCTAGCAAGGGAGAAAGAACAACCATTTTTACGGTGTTTTCCAACAGAGGTGGGTATTTCGTTAAATTCTGATAACTGAGTTTTACTCTGTCCAACCTTTCTTTCTCGGCGTCAGTAATTTCCGGTAAGTTGTCCTGCCATTCTCGGAAGAATTGGTCATCTTCAACCAACTGGATGCCAAACTTTGTTTCTAATTCATGGAGAGTAATCTCTCTAGCTGCAAGAGTTTGAGTCATAATAATAGATAAGAATTATTTCCTATGAATGAGTGATAGGACAAAGGACAAAGGACAAAGGACAAATAACTCACTGATTAACATCATTGATCCGCGATGTGACAAATCGATCCATCCAATATTCCAAATACGCCCGATTTTCCGCCTGTTGTTCCGGTTCCGCCGTATCCAAAGGATGAGGCGCTAATCCCAAAATTGCCGCCGTGGTTACACAAAACATCGACTTTTGAAACGTTTGGCAAATCTGCACTCGCAAGTCATCCTCTCCCCGACGCGATCGCTGATAGACTTGATGCAGATAATCCGGTAAATAATGACGCATATCCTGCATCAATAATGTTGGCGGAATCCCCGATCCCCCAATTGGTAACGGATCAGCATATAATGCCCCATAAGTAAACTTAGCTTGTTCTGGCGGAATCTGATTGGCTTGGGCGTTATAGGAAACCGTCCCCAAAAACGGTGTTCCCCGAAAGAAAATCGCTTCCACATAGGGTACTGCTGTATCCATGAGAAAGGTCAACCCAGCAGATTTTGGAAGTATCTCATACTCGCGATCGCGAATTTTCACGCTATAGGTAATTGGCTTATTCGCCGCCGCCACTAATCCATTTAAAATATGTTCCACCACTTGCGGAATCGTCTTAATTTCCCCCTTGTCATAGCGACTAGATAACTCCATAAAAATATCACTCATCACCCGCCAAAATTGACCCAAGCCACTGTAATATGCCATCTGACGCGCTTGTTCGGTGAGAAAATTGGGAAATAACCCATTTAATCCTTGAACAAAAGGATTCCCCTTAAACTTTGCCTGAATCGCGGCGGCACAGTGTTGTTTAAATTCTGGCGTATCTAGATAAGCATCTAATTTTCCACCCCCATGCCAAAACATGGATTTCATACAGTATTCGGCATATTCAAAATTAATCCGATTATGCCACCAATGCTGCAATAGTTTCTGAAAAGACACATCCCCGTTGAAGTATTTAAAGAAGGGAAAAAAGACTAAAAACTGATTCTCAGCAATATAAATTAGATTGCGGGAATAGGCATCTAGGACAATGCCATAACTATGTAAAATCCCCACAACCTCTAGCACATTCTCCGGTGAATCCACCAGCAACGCTTCACCTGAGTGAAGGCGTTTAATGTAAGGTTCTAGGGGATGATTTTTAGAGGTTTTTTGACTAATGACCATAGCAATTAGTTTTGAGTGTGTAGGGGCGGGTTTAGGAACTTTCTTTTCGCTATTGATAGTAACCTTTCTGCAAAACCCGCCCTGACTTAGTATTAACTTCCCATCTACCATCTACCATCTGCCATCTGTCTTATTTCCCTAAAGCCATTGTTGGTGAATTCGTCACCATCGTTGCCGTAGTAGTTTCACTCAACCGCACTAACCATCCCGGTTGAATGCCAAAAATAACAATCAACACCGCTAACACAATCGCCGGTATCCGTTCCCGCCAATAAACACGGGGTAAATCAATCACCTGCGCCGAGAGACGACCAAAAAAGGTGCGATCCAACAGAATTAAGAAATAAACCGCCGTTAAAACTGTCCCAATCATACACAGAAGTGTTTGCACAGGAAACGCCGGAAAACTCCCCCGAAATACCAGAAATTCTGAGATAAATCCCACCATTCCCGGAATTCCCGCACTCGCCATTACCGCCAATACCATGAAGCTACCAATCAACGGTAATCCGCGTTCCCGATTCAATAATCCATTAAGAACCTCTAAATCTCGCGAACCCGTCTTCTTATACACCACCCCCACCAGGAAAAACAATAACGCCGAGATTAACCCATGACTCACCATTTGCATCACTGCCGCCACCAGGGAAATTGATGTCGCCGCCGCCGCAGCTAGTAAAATATACCCCATGTGCGCCACTGAACTAAACGCCACCATCTTCTTCATATCCCGTTGCGCGATCGCATTAAACGCCCCATAAAGCACACTAACAACCGCCCATATCGCTAACCAAGGCGCAACCATAGTCCAAGCTTCTGGGAATAATCCTAAACCAAAGCGCAATAATCCATAGGTTCCTAACTTCAGCAACACCCCCGCCAACAGCATGGAAATCGGTGTGGATGCTTCAACGTGGGCATCGGGTAACCAGGTATGAAAGGGTACTAAAGGAATTTTAATCCCAAAGGCGATCAGAATTCCGCCTAATAACAGCAATTGACGACCTACAGGCAATAATGACGCTAAGTTCTGCACATTGCTGTAGGCAAAGGTATTTGCCCCACTCAAAAAGACCAAGCCTAAAAAGACAGCTAAAACCAGCGCCCCAGACACCGCTGTATATAAGAGAAACTTGGTTGCCGCATAGCCACGCCGTTTTCCGCCCCAAATGGCAATTAACAAATATAAAGGAATTAATTCCAGTTCATAAAACAGGAAAAACAGCAATAAGTCTTGCGCCAAAAATGCCCCTGCCACCCCAGCGTTTAATAACAGAATCAGCGTGTAATAAAATCGAGGGCGTTCTAACTCCTCATCAGTCGCGTAAACCGCCATCACCGTGAGTAAGCCATTTAATACCACTAAGGGTATTGACAACCCATCAATACCTAAACTGTAGGTTAACCCAATTGACTCAATCCAAGACAGTTTTTCTTGAAATTGAAGACTCATCTGACCGGGATTAAACTGCGCTAGCAATACCAATGACCAAATAAACAGACCACTGGTAACAATTAGGGTAACTTGACGCGCCCCTTTTCCCATCAGCGTCGTGGGTAAAAATCCGACGACTAGGGCTGTCAATAGCGGGACTAAAATTAAAGCACTTAGCATAATTTGTCATTTGTCATTTGTCATTTGTCATTTGTCCTTCGTTATATTCGCTGCCATTGACAAACTACATCATTGATCATCAATTTTCATCACTCCTCTGCGTCCCTCTGCGTTAACCTCTGCGTCCCTCTGCGTTAAAAAAATATAATTTCGATACCAATCAACCCGTGCAGATTGAGCCACATTAGGGTTAACTCATAAACAATAATAGTTCAACCCACGCCGACAACCGACAACAACATTTTTATTGCCCATTCAGAAACAACCACCGTTCCCAGTCCCACTGACTGAGGGGCCAACTCATCAAGAGTGCTAATAAGCTGACGCCGATGAGAATCGTTAACAGATAAAACTGGGATTTCCCCGAAACACTATATTTCAACGATTGACCCCCAACCACAGTCGCCAAACCGACTAAATTCACCACACCATCGACAATATGACGGTCAATCCAGTCGGTCAGTTTAGAAAACAGGTCAACGGCAAAGACCACAGTCAGATTGTAGAGTCGATCGACGTAAAAATCATAAGCTAAAAGGTCTTGCAAAAATCTCACAGGTAAGAGAATCGATCGCAATCCAGTTCTGTGTAAGTCCATTAAACCCCCAATCGCACAACCCACTACGCTGGAACCCAATAATAACAGTTGGGGGACTTCAATCAGGTACTCATACTTGGCTACGGGTAACAGGTTTAATTGTTGCAGCAACAAAGGCATCCCCAGATTAATCAGAGTTAACCCGACCATGGGTAACGCCATGGGCCACGCTACTTCCGGGGCGCGGCGGGTTTTTGGCTGGGGATTGCCTAAAAATACTAGGCGAAAGACGCGGGTTAATCCGAGGGCTGTAATCCCATTCACCACGATAAAGGTGGCGACTAATCCGGGCGAATCCGCCCACAGTGAATTAATGCCTTTACTTATCGCCCAATACCCTCCTAGGGGCAATAGTCCAATCATCCCTGCTGTTCCGACGACAAAGGCACTGGTTGTGGCGGGCATCCGTGACCATAAGCCGCCCATCTCGGTGAGATTTTGGTTACTGGTGGTGAGAATAATCGAACCGGTACTCATAAATAATAGGGCTTTGGCAAAGGCGTGGGCGAGGAGTAACGTCGCTGCAATATCAGCGCGTCCAGTTCCCACGGCGATAAACACCAACCCTAAATACGCACTGGTGGTATGGGAGAGCGATCGCTTAATATCAATTTGGGCAATGGCGACTAAGGATGCACCAATCGCTGTGATCGTGCCAATTACCACTAACACGGATAAGGTGACTGGGGATAGGGCTAAAATCGGCAGCAGTTTAATCAACACATACGCCCCACAGCAAACAACCAGCGAATTCCGCAAGACGGAGGCGGGGTTGGGTCCTTCCATCGCTTCATCTAACCATAAATGCAGGGGAAATTGAGCACATTTTCCTAGGGGTCCGGCAATTAGGGCTAATCCCAGCAATGTGGCGAGGATGGGGGGAAGGTTTGCGGTTCCTGCCCAATCGTATAAGTTATTAAAGTTTAAGCTACCCGCGAGGCTTCCCAGGGTGACAACCCCCATTAACAGCAACATATCACCCACCCGCTTGGTTAAAAAGGCATCTCGTGCAGCGGTAACCACTAAGGGTTGAGCATACCAAAAACCGACGAGTAAATAGGTGGAGAGGGTGAGCATTTCTAATAGGGCATAGCTCAAGAGTAAGGAATTACTCAAGGCAATTCCACTCATCGCCCCTTCAAAGAATCCCATTAAGGCAAAAAAGCGGGCTAATGCCCAGTCTTTTTCCATGTATCCTAGGGCATACAGTTGCGCCAACAGGCAGAGGCTGGTCACCACCTCTGCCGCACCTGTACTCACAGGCGAAACTTCTAGGGCAAAGGAGAAATTGACGCCGCCAACTTGCAGCCAGTCAAATACAAACTCCTTCACCATCGGCTGATTCACGGCAGACCGGAAGATTACCCAACCGTGAATACAGGCAAAAAGCGTCATTAATATGTTGAAATAGGCAGCCGGACGCGGACCGGTACGGCGAATTATACCCGTTGCCCAAGGTAAGCTTAAGATGGCGCCAATTAGCCCATAAAACGGCACTAACCAAATTGTCTGATTCAGAAACTCTGTCATCCCGCTTGCCTACCTCGTTGGTTTTTTATCACTGGATTATATTGATACAGAATTTTGCCTATTGACCAAGGGATTCGCTGGCGCAATGCTGGCGCGATCGCGGTTTGAGTCCCTCTATTTAAAGGTCAGCTTAATCAAAGTGATAACCTTAGCTTATACTTAATACTAGAGCCTTGACCTTCTCTCCATGCTTGAGTTCGATCCGGCGTTTCTCCTACTCGTTGCCCCTGCTTGATTATGAGGTGATTGTCCTGGCATCTTGAGACGAGTCATTTTAACGTATAAAAACGTTACCCAAAAATTATAAAACAAAGCCAACATTTCGCCAAAGCTGAGAATTTTGCCCAACCTCTCGATTATTATCGCTCTAAAGTTAAGTTTTGTTAAACATTTTGATTAAGAATTATCATAATAATTTATATTGTCAATTGTGCCAAGCTTCTCTATGCTTGGTTTTGGCTAGTAATTTATTAGTCTAAACTTCGGCATTCCCGTCCAAATTTTCGCCCAACCGGGATGGGCTGACTCATGGTCAACGTATTCACAAGGAGAAAATAAACGTGCCAATTGCTGTAGGAATGATTGAAACCAAAGGCTTTCCGGCTGTCGTCGAAGCCGCCGATGCCATGGTGAAAGCTGCCCGTGTCACCTTGGTCGGGTATGAAAAAATTGGTAGTGCGCGGGTTACGGTTATTGTTCGGGGCGATGTCTCAGAAGTTCAAGCCTCCGTCGCTGCTGGCGTAGAATCTGCTAATCGGGTCAATGGGGGTGAAGTCGTATCCACCCACATCATTGCTCGTCCCCACGAAAACTTGGAATACGTTCTACCGATTCGATATAGCGAAGCCGTGGAGCAATTCCGATCCTATTAGCGAGATCTCTACGCTTAGATTGGGCTAAATCATGGCGCTCCTAAGGTGTCAAAACAGACAAACCCCTAGATTTTGGAGAAACATTCATGTCAATCGCCGTTGGAATGGTAGAAACCCTCGGCTTTCCTGCTGTCGTCGAAGCCGCTGACGCCATGGTGAAAGCCGCCCGCGTCACCTTAGTCGGGTATGAAAAAATCGGTAGTGGTCGGGTTACGGTTATCGTCCGGGGCGATGTGTCGGAAGTCCAAGCCTCTGTAGCCGCTGGTGTGGAGAACGTCAAGCGCGTCAATGGGGGTCAGGTTCTATCCACTCACATTATTGCTCGCCCTCATGAAAACCTAGAGTACGTGCTGCCGATTCGGTACACTGAAGACGTAGAACAGTTCCGAGAAAGCACGAATGCCATCCGTCCGCTTAACCGTCCCTAAGACCAATACCCTTATCCTTAAATGATTATAGGAAAGGTTAATTGGGGATTGAGACAAAGGCAAGACTCGCTGGTTAAAAAAACGGTAACTCAGTCCGCCCAGAACCGACGATCCAAAATCCCAACCGTGGAGGATAAATGCAAATTGCCAGAGTGCGGGGGACAGTCGTTAGTACTTGTAAAGAACCCAGCCTGAGAGGTGTAAAATTTCTCTTAGTACAGTTTATGGATGAAGAGGGTAAACCTCTACCTAACTACGAAGTGGCAGCAGATGTCGTCGGTGCGGGTGTGGATGAGTGGGTTTTGGTGAGTTGTGGCAGCGCAGCCCGTCAGGTGGGTGAAAGTGATAAGCGCCCTATTGATGCTATGGTAGTGGGGATTATCGACACCGTTAGTGTAGATAATCACATTCTCTACAGTAAAAAAGATCAATATCGATAGTCTGGGGTGGAAAAAGTCATCCGAAATCGTTAACACCAATCATGAGCAAGCCCTGAGTCTGACTCCCTTATCGGTCTAAGATGACTGACCGCCAGACCAAGAATTCATACCCTAATTTGGCATATTAAAGCCAATACTTATTCTGCTGGCGGGAGGGGAGTTAACCCAATAGCCCTCGGCTCAGTATTCGGGTTTTAACCAAAAACTTCTCCCTCAAAACCAGACAATCTAGAATTGCTGCTGCTTGAAGATCCAGCTTAAACACAGATCTTTATATCCCTATTGGGATAAACATCCAAGGCTTATGGATGAAATGCTCTTGGTTTAATCAAAAAAAAACAACACGTTGATATACGTTGTGCAAGGCAGGAAAATATTATCATGGTAGTTCGTAGCTACGCGGCACCCCCGACCCCTTGGTCAAAAAGTTTGGCGGAACCCAAAATTCACGAAAGTGCCTACGTCCACTCCTTTTCTAATATTATCGGAGATATCAGAATCGCTGAAAATGTCCTGATTTCTCCGGGGACTTCCATTCGAGCAGACGAAGGTGGACCGTTTTACATTGCCGCTGGCTCGAATATTCAAGATGGAGTGGTGATTCATGGCTTAGAAGAGGGGCGAGTGATGGGGGATGACAAAAAAGCTTACTCCGTCTGGATTGGTCAAAATACCTCGATTACTCATCTATGCCTGATTCACGGTCCAGCCTACATTGGAGATGATTGCTTTATTGGCTTTCGCTCCACCGTGTTTAATGCTCGCATCGGTCATGGCTGTATCATCATGATGCACGCCTTGGTGCAAGATGTGGAAATTCCGCCGGGTAAATATATACCCTCTGGAGCAGTCATTAATAACCAGCAGCAAGCGGATAGATTGCCCGATGTCCAAGAGGAGGATCTCACGTTTGCTCATAATCTGATCGCATGCAACGATGCATTGCGATCAGGGTATCAGTGTGCAGAGGATGAAGCTTGTATTGCGCCAATCCGCAAGGAGAGGGTTCAAGCCTCTGACTCTGATCAGGAAAATGGAAATCAACCTTCTCGTCGTTCTTCTTATTCTTATAGTTCCATGCCTTCATTTACAGCCATAAATTCAGACCTGCAGAAACAAATTCGTCAACTGTTAGCTCAAGGATATCGGATTGGTGCCGAATATGCAGATGAGCGGCGCTTTCGGACGAGTTCTTGGAAGAGTGCGATCGCGATTCACTCAGACCGTGAATCAGAGGTACTTGATGCTCTGAGCGATTGTTTGCAAGATCATCAAGGTGAATATGTCCGCCTGATTGGGATTGACCCGAAAGTCAAACGGCGGGTGATGGAAGAAATTATCCAAAGACCCGGTGATCAGCCGTCCAAGTCCACCCCCGCGAAAGCGTCTTCGAGTTATCGTTACAGTGAGCCTGCGGCGAGCAACAAGCGTCAGGTTTCCCGTTCACAACCCCAACTCGAATCTGATCTTCAGCAAACGGTGGCGGGACTGGTCGCCCAAGGTTATGGGGTTGGTTTAGAATATGCAGATGAGCGGCGCTTCCGCACCAGTTCCTGGAAGAGTGCGATGTCGATTCAATCCAATCGCGAATCGGAGGTGATGGACGCGATTACCGACTGCTTAACCGACCATGAGGGCGAGTACGTGCGCTTGATTGGGATTGACCCCAATGCGAAACGGCGGGTGATGCAAGAAATTATTCAACGACCGGATAGTAAAGCCTTGACAACAGGGACATCGGTCTCCTCAAATGGTCGGCGCACCAGCAGCAGCTACAGCACGGTATCCGCCCCCTCAAAAGCGGATTCTGTATCACCTGCGGATACGTCTTTGAGCCAAGAGGCGATTGATCAAGTCCGGGGTTTGTTAGCTCAAGGCTACAAAATTGGAACCGAACACGCCGACAAGCGTCGCTTCCGCACCAGTTCCTGGCAAAGCTGCTCTCCCATCGAATCGAATCAGGTTTCTGAGGTGGTTGAGGGGTTAGAAGGCTGTATGGCTGAACATAGTGGGGAATATGTACGTCTGATTGGTATTGATCCAAAAGCCAAGCGGCGTGTCTTGGAAACCCTGATTCAAAAGCCAAGTTGAGCAACCCTTAACTCAGGAACCGTTAGAAGTCCGTTGGATGGGAAAGGGTGAGCGTTGATTGGGGATTGGTGATGGAGTTAGGGCAAGAATTCAAGTCTTTCTCCGAAATTGTTCAATAAAGAATTGACAATTTTTAATCTTCAATCCCTTTCCTTTCCCACAGAGGTAATCCAAAATTACTGACTTCAAAATCGTGGGACTTCTGATTCAATTGACCTAATTATCTTCACGTTTATAACGTCTATAACTATAAAATGCATTTGCCCCTGCCACTACCATTGAGCAGTCACTCTCATGTCTACGTGCAAGGTGATGTAACCATTGATCCGAGTGCTGTGATTTCATCGGGAGTAATTTTGCGGGCTAATCCTGAGAGTCAAATGATTATCGCGGCAGGTGTTTGTATTGGTGCAGGTTCAGTTCTGCACGCTGATCAAGGGACGTTAGAGATAGAAACCGGTGTCAATATGGGTACAGGTGTATTGGTCGTGGGTCACGGGACAATTGGGGCAAATGCTTGTATCGGTTCACTGACCACGATTTGGAATGCTTCGATTGAGCGATTAACCGTTGTGCCTGCGGGGTCTGTCGTTGGTGATGTGGGGCGTCAAGTTGCCGAGGTTTCCCCAGCCGCGACTCCTCCGGTTGATAGCTCTAATCCCCCAGAAGCGGTGAATCATTCACCTAAGATCGCCTCTAGCCCATCTCCCTCTCCTGAACAATCTGAACAGCAGCAGGATGTCAACCCACCGGTTGATTCCCAGAGACATTCCAGCGAGTCCACGACGGAAGAGGAACCTGAATCTGCTGACTCCCCGGCGGGAAACTCAATCTATGGACAAGGGAGTGTAGACCGGATTCTCAAAACTCTATTTCCCTATAATCATTGACGGTATAGCAGCTACTTTGGCAGGTTAGGATATTCTCGACTGTTCCCTGTTCCCTTTTGGGATTAATGGATGGTCTAACGTATCCTCGCCGTGCTATAACCATCCAATCTGTAGTGTTAAGATCAGCGCCAAGATAGGTTATACCGATAAGTTGTTAGCGTTGAGGTGTTGGGTTTCTTAGACTGGATTAGAGGCAACACTTAACAGCCAACAACGACATGGAGAGCCGAGCTATGGAGTCATACAACCCTGGAATTATCCCCCACACCCCTTCTACTCAACGAAATCGCTTTCGTCATTCCTCTTTGGGCTTGGTGTCTACGCTCAGTTTTCCCGTGATTGTGAGTACGGCTGATGCGATGCTCAAGGCGTCTGGCGTGACGTTAATCGGATTTGAAAAAATTGGTAGTGGTCATTGTACGGCAATTGTGCGCGGCGCTACAGCAGAAGTACGGATTGCGGTGCAAGCTGGGGTTGAACATGCTAAACGAGAAGGTCAGTTATTGTCCTCCTTGGTAATTCCTCGACCGTTTCCAAACTTGGAGGTTGTCTTACCTCTGGGTTCTCATTTGCTAGAAGAGGTGCAACAGCAGACGCGATCGCGCCATAGTTCCCAAGCCCTGGGACTTCTAGAAACTCGCGGTTTTCCCGCGATCGTCGGTGCAGCGGATGCGATGCTCAAAGCAGCAAATGTGGAACTGACGGGTTACGAAACCATTGGCGCGGGCTTATGTACGGTGATTATCCGGGGTCGGGTAGCGGAAGTCGCCATGGCGCTGCAAGTGGGTATGGCAGAAGCCCAACGGATTGGGGAACTGGTTGCCGTTACCGTGATTACTCGACCGTTAGAGGATCTCGAACAAGCCCTACCCTTGGCAAGTTACTTCATTGAAGAGGAAGAAACACCCGAACCCCTACGATTACCTGTTGAGGTGAAGGAAACAGAGAAGGAATTAGTCGAACTCCCTGATTTAGATAAATTGCCTGCGCCGACTAAGGAAATTGACTTTTGATATTACATTGCTGATTAGCAGAGCTGGGGAAGCTGGGGAAGCTGGGGAAGCTGGGGGAGCAAACCCCTACAAAGGACAAATGACAAAGGACGAATGACGATCTCTTTTATTGTGTCTACCTATTAAAAAAGGCGTTGCACCCAATTCCAGCGATGACCGGATTAAGCTTTCCTGTAGGTACAGGCTAAAACCAAACAGCTTATTCTGGAACATACAAATTGGTTAGGGGGCAACGCAGGCTGGAAGGAAGACTGTCACTTGTTTGGTGTTATCTGAAATCTTAACTCAGAGTTACCATAGAAAAAATACATTGTTCTGATAGAAATCATAGACTATAATCTATAAATTATTCCTATCAAGGAGGAGTATCGTTGAAGCAAGCCACGCTGCATCAGCTCAAAGTCTTTGAAGCCGTTGCTCGACATAATAGTTTTACTCGTGCAGCCGAAGAACTATTTCTCACCCAACCCACGGTGTCAATGCAGGTGAAACAGCTTACCCGAGCGGTTGGTGTTCCCTTATTTGATCAAGTAGGCAAACGTCTTTATCTTACCCAAGCCGGAGAGGAACTCGTCAAGACCTGTCGTGCCATATTTGAGAATTTAGACCAGTTTGAGATGACTGTCGCTGATTTGCAAGGTCTGAAACAGGGACGCCTGCGGGTTTCGGTGATCACAACCGCCAAATATTTTATTCCCCGGTTACTCGGTCCATTTTGTCGGCGTTATCCAGGAATCGATGTGTCGCTTCAGGTGACCAATCATGAATTTATCTTGAATCGTCTGAATGACAATGCCGATGACTTGTATGTCATGAGTCAACTTCCGGATCTGGATATTACCTACGAAGCCATTCTTGACAATCCCCTGGTTGTCATCGCCCCATCGGATCATCCGTTGGTGAATGAAACCAATATTCCTCTAGAGCGCTTGGCAGAGGAACCCTTTATTATGAGAGAACCTGGATCAGGAACGCGCAAGGCGGTGCAAGAACTATTTGATTCCCGTGATATTGAGTTAAAAGTGCAGCTTGACTTAGGCAGCAATGAAGCCATTAAACAAGCGATCGCGGGAGGGTTAGGCATTTCGGTTTTATCCCGTCATACCTTAGCCTTAGAGGGCATCTGTAACCAACTGACCATTTTAGATGTGGAAGAATTCCCGATTGAACGATACTGGTATGCGGTTTACCCAAATGGCAAACAACTCTCCATTGTCGCTCGCACCTTTCTCGATTATCTGCTCACCGAAGGCAAAGACTTTGCCCAAAAGACTGCCCTACGCCGAACCTTGCCACAAGCGCAATCCAATGGAACTCTTCCCCCTAGCGCTGCAAACTCCGAGGATCAAGGGCATCCCGTAGACCATCCCCCAGCAAGTTAAAGGCTAACACCGTCAAGATAATCAGTGCGGCGGGGGGCCAAATTAACCAGGGTTGTAGTACCAAAATCGAAGCATTCGTTGCCAAGGACAACAAATTTCCCCAGGAGGGGTCAGGTTGCTGAATACCCAGACCGATTAAACTCAGCACCGATTCCGCCACAATAAAACTGGGGACGGCGAGAGTGGCTGAGATAATCACATAGGTTGCCGTTTGGGGCAGCACATGGCGGACAATAATGTACAGCGGTTTCGCCCCCATCGCCTGGGATGCTTGGACAAATTCTCGTTCTTTAATTGACAACACCTGTCCGCGAATCACCCGGGCTAATCCAGACCAGCCAATAAACGAGGTAATTAAAACAATTAACAAAAATCGTTGGGCGCTGGTTAGTCCTGGTGGTAACACTGACGCTAATGCCACGAGTAGGTATAGAGTGGGAATCGTCATCATCACTTCCACGAGGCGCATCAACATGGCATCAATCCACCCCCCGAAATAGCCAGAAATTCCGCCGATAATTAAACCCAGAGGAAAAGAGATGGCAATTCCCACTAACCCGATACTGAGACTAATTCGCCCTCCATACACCAAACGACTGAATTGATCACGACCTTGCTCATCCGTCCCTAATAGATTCAGTTTGCCTTCACCAATCGTGCCGAACAAGTGCAAGTTCATCGGAATTCCGCCAAATATCTCCACCTCTTCAAAATTGGGTGGTAAGGGGAAACGTAGTTGCAGAAACTGGTACGCCGAACCTTGAACAAATAAACGGATGGGGGACGGACTTTGCCAATCCACCATCAGTTCTCGTTCCCCCGTCTCTAAATCCGTTGGTCCTTGGGTGGTTGGGTAGACATGGGGACCAATAAACCTGCCTTCGGGAGTACGCCAGTAGACTTGGGTGGGTGGCAACAAGGAACCATTGGGTTGGGAGACATACGGGTCATAAGGCGCGACAAAATCAGCCGCAATTACGGCAAGGTAAAAAATCAATAGCACGATCGCGCCAAACCGAGCCAGGGGGTTCTTTTTCAGTTTTTGCCACCAGTTCATGGGTTACAGGTTAAGAGTTAAGCTGCTGGGCGAGTTGTCGGTGTTGTTCTTCGTTCTTTTCGTGTTCGACAACAAACACATTGGAGTAGAGGTTGGCGGTGATTTGCTTACCCTCTTGGGTGAGGGACAGGTAACGCAGGGCTTCCTGGATAAAGGGAAATACTCCATTCCAGTAAAACCTGGAATAACCCGCGCGAAGGTCACCAGGATGCTCATAGCCTAAGGCTTGATTGACACCCGTTTCTTCAAATTCGTAGAATAGAGAGCTAATTTTCTTGAGATAGCGGGGATCAGAAAGCTGACCAATTAAGTCAGAGGCACGAATCAAACCGGGATAATTCAGGGTATCTCGATGATCCCCTTCTTTGGGAACTGGGAAACGAGTCAGTTCAATATTGAGCTTAATCAGTTCCGCGTCAATCAGTTT
Source organism: Coleofasciculus sp. E2-BRE-01 (assembly GCF_040221695.1). Classification (NCBI taxonomy): domain Bacteria; kingdom Bacillati; phylum Cyanobacteriota; class Cyanophyceae; order Coleofasciculales; family Coleofasciculaceae; genus Coleofasciculus; species Coleofasciculus sp. E2-BRE-01. The sequence goes on from NZ_JAVKEA010000109.1 coordinate 16,023, forward strand.
GTGACCGCCAAATCGCTCATCCGTAAACAGTTTCGCCCGATCAACATGATGAGGCGTTAGGGAGGCATCGGTAGCGCCAGGAGGCAGATGCACCATCTCACCATTTTTGCCCGTCGCATAAAGTCGTTCAGTTTCGCGATCCTGACGGCAGACTCCTTTCACATAGCCAATGTCGTGGCAAACCAGAGAAATGATAAAGTGCAACCAATCTTCTGGTGTGACGCCCCCTTCACGGATATGCTTGCCTCGGAGAATCTCCTGACCGACTAAGGTGACGAGAATAGAATGCTCGACATTATGATAGAGGGCATCGCTGTTGGCAATATTTTCCATTGCCATACTGCCTGCCCAAGCAATAATGTCCTCATAGTCGGTTTTCAGCCCCCCGTAAGTCCGGTGGTAGCCATCCCGGAGTTTTTGGACAAATGAGTTTATGAGAATTTCTGTTGCGTTAAACATCCTGGGTAATCCCTGCGGAGTGCAATGGTTTGAGGATCAATCGAACAGTTATAACTCTATACTTTACAGGATGCGATAAATTTAAGTTGATGGGAAGCTAAAGATTCACAACCTCGACGTGTTTTTGGTCATAGCTAACTGTTCCCGAACTCGCAACCCCTTTATTTGTAGGACTTTCAGAGTTTTTGTATAAACGAAAACATACCTAGCTCAATCAAGGTTAAGTTTTCACCTCCAGAGCCAGGTAGAAATATGAGGCAAATTTATTGATATAATAGCTTAAAGATTCTCGTTTAGAGTAACTTGCGGGTGTAGTTCAGTGGTAGAACGTCAGCTTCCCAAGCTGGATGTCGTGGGTTCGAGTCCCATCACCCGCTCTACTGGTGTGGCACAGCTAAAATGGTGGATTAGATTTTACCATTGAATCGGGCGATTGAATCGGGCGCACGTCTATGCGCCCCTACGGTTTCCGGGCTAATGCTTAATTCATCAAATAAGGTGTGCCACGCCACTACAGTGACGCTGAATGGCGATCGCACGGCGCCTCTAGCGACTAGCCTCTTGCATACTACACTAGATTTATCGCACTTTTGTTGTGGAACTGCCATGTCTTTCGCCCAAGATCTGGAAACGTCCGAAGAGCTATGGGATGATATAGTCTTTCCCCCTAGTGACTTACTGAGTGACGAGCCTCCTTTGGAAACAGACTTGCATCGCCTACAAATGACATTGCTCATCGCCTGTCTAGAATGGCTGTGGCGAGAGCGCAATGATTTCTATGCGTCTGGTAATCTGACGATCTACTACTCTCCCCGTCAGCGCAAGTCAGAGAAGTTCCGGGGACCGGATTTTTTTGTGGTTTTGGGAGTAGAACGCTTCCCTCGCCAAAGTTGGGTGGTTTGGGAGGAAGATGGTAAGTATCCCAATGTGATTGTGGAAATTCTTTCTCCCAAGACGGCGGCGACTGATCGAGGCTTAAAAAAGCAGCTATATCAAGATGTTTTCCGTACTCCGGACTATTTTTGGTTTGACCCGAATAGCTTGGAGTTTCAAGGTTTTCATTTGGTCGATGGTGAGTATGAACAGTTGCAGCCGAATCAGCAAGGGTGGTTATGGAGCAAGCAGTTGGGGTTATATTTAGGGATTTATGAGTCGAAGTTGCGCTTTTTTAATGCCCAAGGAGATCTAATTCCGATACCCCAAGAAGTCGCTGAACAAGAGCAACAACAGCGAGTGCAAGCAGAGCAACAGTTAACGGAGATGGAGTCACTTTTGAGTCGATATCGGGAACGCTTTGGAGAGTTGCCTGAGTAAAGCGGCTTAACTCCCCATTTCCCTTATCTAACCTATCTCCTGCTTGGAAAATTCAGTTCAACAAAGATTTCCATTCTTTTTTCAAACAGTGCAGCACCTCAGGCTCAAAGAGGACGACTTTTTGGTCGTCGGGAAACTTTCCTTGGCACAAGCGCACGGCAATTTGTCCTAAGCTTTCACTGAAGAGAATCTGCTTAAATAACAGATTATCGGTTTTCTCGATCAGATGAACCGCTGTAGCAAATTCCCCTTCTAAATCAAAACCAACATTCAGTTTGATGTGATGGATTTCGTGAATGCAGCGGAAAATCAGGTTAATGTCTGAACCCAAAAGATCAGAGTTATTGAACTGAGTGGTAATCATTAGTTTTCCTTGGTTGTAATCCCTATAGATATGCTCTAAGCTCAGTTCTGTTCCTTTCATGTAAGGGAAAAAATCAACATACTGAAACTCTATACCCTGGAGTTCTACCTGTGCTATATCCACGATAAACTGACGGAAGCCTTTCACGACGGAAGGCGAGAGATCATACGCTGGGGTATCAATGTAATACCGAGCAATGTCTTCAAGATTCATGTGTTTTTGTTAGATGCAACCAACTGACAATCGAAATCGCCAGACAACCTAATAATTGACCTGGCTTGCTGAGGGTAGTCCCTCATAGAATTCACCCATTTCAATTTTGGAATATCTTAGCCAAAAACACATCCATGGAACTACGGAAATTTTTGGGTGAAATTCCCGAAAAGTCCGCGTGGATTCACCGATGGAAGTGTATTTATAAAGTAAATACAGGTGGAGCTAGACAAAGAGAATAAATTGTGGTACAGGCTTTGTTTTATCGAGGTATCGGTTCAGCCTAAGCCAATATCGAGAAGCATCATAATCACGAATCCGACCATAATCCCAATTGTGGCTTCGTGTTCGCGACCTTGATGATGGGATTCGGGGATAATTTCATCGCTAATCACAAACAGCATCGCACCTGCTGCAAATGCCATTCCCCAGGGTAAAAGCGGTTGTGCGATCGCAACCAAACCTGCACCCAGTAAACCCCCCACGGGTTCGACTAAGCCTGTCAGCAACGAAACCCCCACCGCATAAAAGCTTGAGTAGCCTTCAGCCAACAACGAAACCGCGACAACCAAACCCTCTGGAATATTCTGCAATCCAATCCCGATCGCCAAAGCAATTCCCTGCGCCTGATTTCCTGCGCCAAAGTTAACCCCAACCGCCAAGCCTTCGGGAAAGTTATGAATCGTAATCGCTAAAACAAATAACCAAATGCGTCTCAGATGTTGGGAATTTCCCCCTTCTGGACCCTTATGAAAATGTTCGTGTGGTAGATACTTATTACTTAACCCTAAAAACGCCGATCCCAGAAGCACACCCACACTCATAATTAACGCCGCATTCATCTGGGAAGCGCCTTGAGAAATCGCCGCATCTTTACCCGGTACAATTAACGAAAACGATGTCGCAGCTAGCATTACCCCACCCCCGAATCCTAACGCGATCGCTTGTAATCGGTGGGTCAAGCGAATCGGTAAAAATACGGGTAACGCACCAACAAAGGTTGCGAGTCCCGCCAGTAAACTGGCAATAAAACCCGCAAGAATTGGATTCATAAGTTATTTGTCATTTGTCATTTGTCATTTGTCATTTGTCATTTGTCATTTGTCATTTGTCATTTGTCATTTGTCATTTGTCATTTGTCATTTGTCATTTGTCATTTGTCATTTGTCATTTGTCATTTGTCATTTGTCATT
>NZ_JAVKEA010000110.1:0-4829 GCF_040221695.1 Coleofasciculus sp. E2-BRE-01
GTACAGAATTCGGTTCGGTCAAACTAACTTCTAAAAGCCGAAACGCCCTATTTTTCGTTCTCACTCTTCCTTGTCTACTGGTCTACCTGTCTACCTTGTCTTACCTCAACCCCAATCTTAAAAAACCTACCCTTGTGAGGGGTGGGAGAAGGGGTTAGGGGATGAGGGTGAAATACTTGCCAGTCGTGCTTTTCACCTAAAGTTGACACCAATGCCCCTACAGCTCAAACCACTGGATTGGGTAATGGAGGATTTTTCGTTAATGATTCTAATAACCAATACGTGGTCATTTCTCCTTTTCCTTTAACGGCAATTTTTCCCCGTTGTTCAAAGCGATATTGCTCTTTTAAACAGGTATAGGTTGCTTCAGTAACTTGAATTTTACCCGGTAAACTTAATGATTCCATGCGAGAGGCAACATTAACCGCATCTCCCCATAAATCATAGATGAATTTCTTGGTGCCAATCACACCTGCGACAACTGAACCCCTGTTTACACCAATGCGGATTTGTAGCTGTTCACCATAGCTTTCTTGAAAACGGGCAATCGCGTCTCGCATATCTAGCGCCATTTGCGCCACGGCTTGAGCATGATTGGCTTTATAGACGGGTAATCCACCGACAACCATATACGCATCGCCAATGGTTTTGATTTTTTCTAACCCATGTTGCTCGGTTAATTGATCAAACACAGAGAAAATTTCATTGAGTAAGTTAACCATTTCCGTAGGGCTTATCTTTGCCGATAATGGGGTAAAGCCGACAATATCCGCAAACAAAATCGTCACATCAGCGAATTGTTCGGCAATCGCCGTTTTCTCTTTTTTCAGGCGTTCAACAATCGGAGCGGGTAAAATATTCAGTAATAATTCTTCAGAACGCTCTTGACTTTTTTTCAGAGCAATATCCGTAATTTGACGCTCTAATTCAGCTCCGGCTCTAGCGGCAAATATTTTTAAGACTAATTCCCGGGTTTCATCCTTGAGCATGGGTTGAGTGTCTAGGACAGCAATATGACCAATGACATTCCCCATGGAATCAGTTAAAGGAATTCCCGCATAGCTTTCTGCTTTTAAGTCCACTAAATCTTGATCATCAGGGAAATGCGCGATAATATTGTCAGAATAGCAAGAATATTTGTTATTTTGAATCACTTCCTGACAGGGTGTTCCCAGCAAGTCATATTCAATATTTTTGACAAATTTCTCGTCCTGCCAAAAGGCTAATGTGCGGACTCGCTTTTTTTTAAAATCTAGACATTCGGTAACAAACGCATAACGGGCTGCCAAAATTTCGGCAAGTTGGCGAACACAAGCATCGAAAAACTCGCGCCCTGTTTTGGTGGCGGTTCCCTCAACAATGAGTTGTAAGGCTTCTTCGCGGCGTTTGCGATCGGTAATATCCCGCATCACGGCTATAACGCTATCCTGGGATAGGGGAGAAATCTTGGCAGAGAAGTCTATTCTGCCGTTTTCTAACTGGAGACTATATTCAACTTCAATCGTTTCCTGGCGTTCTAATACGTTTTGAATCGTACTGTATACTAAATCGGCTTGGGCTTGGGGTAAACTTTCATGGAGTGTCTTGCCTACGGCTAGTTGAGGAGATTGATATATCAACTCATGGTTGGGTGTGGCGATTTTCAGATAGCGCCCCTGGGAATCCAAGACTAACACCAGTTCAGTCATGGCGTGGAATAAGGCGCGAAGTTCTGCTTCTGATGTGGTTAAAGCCGTTTTAGTTCTTTGCAGTAGGTTTACGGTTTTTCCGAGTTTTTTATTACGATGTTCGAGTTCACTTTGCAGGCGTTTAAGGTTTAATTGGGTTTGGATTCGGGCTAAAACTTCTTCGAGTTGAAAGGGTTTGGTGATATAATCAACACCGCCATATTGAAAGGCTTTCACCTTGGTCTCAGTATCCGAAAACGCACTCAGGAAAATAATTGGGATAGAACCTGTTTTCGGATCAGCTTTGAGTTGTTCACAAACTTCATAGCCACTTAATCCGGGCATATTGATATCCAGGAGAATTAAGTCTGGGGGAAGCAGCCGCGTGGCATTTAACGCCATTTCACCATTGATGGCTTTGCGGATTTGATAGTTGTAGTCTGATAAGAAATCCGATAAAAATTTAATATTTTGGGGTTTGTCGTCAACAATGAGAATATCGGCGATGAATTTATTGTCATTGGTCATTGGTCATTTGTGATAATTGAATGGTGAGGTCGGGGCGGGTTTAGTTATATCCGGGTCAAAACGAAACGTTAGTGGTAAAACCCGCCCCTACTCTTCCTCATCTCTCACCTAACAGTATTGGTTTACACTCTGACTTGGACTGGGTTGAGTTAAGGTGATTAATTGATCAAATTGATAGGTTTCCACTAACTCACTTAGCGCCTCAATTGATTTCACCTGAAAACCCACCTCGTCTAACAGCGTTACTAATAGCTGGCGGTTGATCGGATGATCTTCAACCACTAAAATTCGATAGGCGGGTTGTCCGGGGGTTAGTCCCGTCACCTCCTTGAAATCAGAGGCTGGGGTATCGGGGATAGATTCCGTCAATTCTACCTGAATTTGGAATTGAAAACAACTTCCTTGTCCCAGTTCACTTGTGACAGTAATTTCACCGCCCATCAATTGCACAAATTGCTGAGAAATCTTTAATCCTAACCCGGTTCCTTCGTAGGTATTTTGCCCAAGTTTGGTCTGCTTAAAAGCTTGAAATAACTCATCCATGTCTTCTTTAGCAATTCCAAATCCGGTGTCAACGACTTCAAACTTTAGGCTCACCGTTTCACCTTGACTAACTCTCGATACTCCTAGGGTAACTTGACCGTTTTCTGTGAATTTAATCGCATTACCTAACAAGTTAATTAAGACTTGGCGTAGTTTATGTTCATCGGTTCTAATCCATTGGGGAACAGTATCGTCTCGCTGAATCCTTAAACGTAATCCTTTAGACTTAGCTCTAAGTTGGAACATGGAGTCCAGACGGCGCAAGAGTTGATGTAAATTACAGTCAATTTCCGCTAACGTTATCCGCCCCGCTTCAATTTTTGACATCTCTAAGACATCATTAATCAACTCCAGTAAATGTTCACCACTGTGATTAATAATTTCCATGTAACCTTGATGCTGGGCGGGTAAGGATTGATCGCGCTGCATGAGTTGCGTAAATCCTAAAATCGCATTCATCGGCGTGCGGAGTTCGTGACTCATATTGGATAAAAACTCACTTTTTGCCCGATTTGCCGCATCCGCTGCTTCTTTTGCCTGTTGAAGTTGGATGGCTTGGTTTTGGGTTTGGGCAAAGAGTTCAGCCTGTTGAACGGCGACGCCAAGCTGATTACCAATTTGGGTAACAATTTGAACTTCTGCGGGTTGCCATTGTCGAGGATTACTGTTTTGATAAACCCCTAAGAGTCCCCAAAGTTTTTGACCGCAAAAAATGGGGGTGATGATATAGGCTTGGGCTTGCATTCCTTTGAGCAAGTTGAGATAGCATTCGGAAAAGTTAGCTTGTTCAACATCAAAGACGCAGCAATAGGTGTTCTTTTGGCGATAGATTCCACCCTGTTGTTCTTGCAAATACGTGTCTTGAAACAAGCCAGATGTACCCGTTAATTGAGTGGCAAGACACCGGGGATTAACCGTTGTGGTTTGGGGAAAGGTAGAGGATTTTTTACCGTCACGAAGTAAAGCCTGCCAACCGGGGGCAACGGATTCGGCAACGATTGCCCCACTCCAATCGGGGTTAAACTCATAAATCAGAACGCGATCGCAGTCAATGGCGTGTCGTAATTCAGCCGTTGTCGCCTTAAAGATGGCGTCTAAATCTAAACTTTGACGCATTTGCTGGATGACACGGTTAATTGTTTTTTCCCGCTGCGCCATCAATTTGATCGCGGCTTCGGCGGCAATCCGTTCTTGAATTTCAGTTTCTAAGGCGGCGTTGGTTGCCATTAATTCTGCGGTGCGTTCCTCAACCCGAAATTCTAAGGCTGCGTAGGCGCGATGTTTTTCGTCTTCTGCCCATTTCCGTTGCAATTCTGTGGCGGCGCGGGCGGCAAATACGTTCATCATCGCTTGATCTAAATTGGTGATGCACAAGGGTTTGACATCACAAATACCCAGCATCCCAATCACCTGTTGATTTTCGTCGAGTAAGGGAATCTCCACGCCATGTTCGGTATCCGTTGTATCGGGGAAAAGTTGCTGCCAATTGTCAGCATGGTTACCACTCTGTTGAGTTGGGGGAATAATTTCACAGGAGGTATGCTGTAACCGGGAAACCTGACAGGATGTGACGCAACAACAAGCCAGACTGCGCCATCCCGGTTCGCGATCGCCGATTTTCTCAGCGACGACGACAGCAGGAACATGTAAGGATTTTGCCAGATTCTGCACCAAGGCGGCAAAAAAGTCTTCTCCGGTAACCGACGCTGTACCTGCAACAATGGCGCGTAGGGTTTCTTCGGTTTGGCGTCGTTGTGCCACTTGCTGTTGTAATTCCCGGTTAATCGCTTCCAATTGTTCCGGGGTGCGTAGGGCGAGAAATTGGGGCAGTAAATCGATTAATCGTAGCGCTGTATAACAAGATATCAGAGCGGTTAAAGCGCGTTCAAGTCCCGATAAGCTGTTCGGCATTTAAATAGGGTATAATTAAAATAGGAAATCCGAAAAACGAAAAAATATGCCAGCCAAAAATTATTTGAAACCCGCTCAAAAAGAAAAATTACAAGTTGCTCTAAAAACCGAGAAAAATGCAGATATTAGAGAAAGAATCCTAATACTATTATTGCTGAATGATGGCAAGACACAACAAGA
>NZ_JAVKEA010000111.1:0-58057 GCF_040221695.1 Coleofasciculus sp. E2-BRE-01
CACCCCACACCCCACACCCCACACCCCACACCCCACACCCCACACCCCACACCCCACACCCCACACCCAGTATTTTATCGTGGGTAATGTGGCTTAAGTTGACACCCATGGGAGGGGTCTGACCCCTCAGTTAATGACCAACAGTATCCTGTCCCAAGCTAGGAGGGATAGTATTCTAACGTTTCATAAGCAGTCTTGAAACCGATTGAGTAGGGAAGATAGGGAAGATAGCTCATCCTCTTATCCCATTAACATAAGCCCCCGTTAATTCATGTTGCGGGGCTTCAAAGATTTTGTTAATTGTGCCATACTCGATTAATTTCCCGACTCCTTCCTGAACCCAAAATAGAGCCGCAGAGTCAGCAATCCGGCGTGCCTGGGCTAAATTATGAGTGACAATGACAACCGTATAATCTCCGCGTAAATTATCAATTAAATCCTCCACCACACCACTGGAAATCGGATCAAGGGCGCTACAGGGTTCATCAAACAGTAAAACATCGGGTTGCAAGACTAAAGCACGGGCAATACATAAACGCTGTTGTTGTCCACCGGAAAGGGAAAGAGCAGAGGTATGTAAACGATCTTTTATTTCATCCCATAATCCCACATTTTGCAGCGTGGTTTCAATAATCTGATCCTGTTGTTGGCGATTTTTTATCCCATGTTCGCGCAAGGGAAAGGCTAAATTCTTCCAAATTGAAAACGGAAACGGATTGGGCTTTTGGAAAATCATTCCCACCCGACGACGGAGTGCGATCGCGTCTATCTGATGATCCAATATTTCCAGTGTATCTAAGCGAATACTACCTGATACAGAAGCACGAGGAATTAAGTCGGTTAAGCGATTGAGACAATTTAAAAAACTGGTTTTACCGCAGCCGGAAGGTCCCACTAGGGCAGTAATACATCCGGCTTGAATGGGTAAGCTAATATCGGTAAATGCGGCTTTTTTGCCATAGTACAAGCTGAGGTTTTTGGTTTGAATGGATGGGAGTGAGCAGGTGGATTGTGGTGATACTTTAGTTGGCTTGGTTATCATGTTTTGGTTGTTAGGGTTGGGGCTGATTATCGATAGTTTTTTAAACGCAGAGGTTCGCAGAGGTTTGGCGGAAGATGATGGGGGACTGGTTATGTCGGAGGAGGCTGTAACCAATAATTGGCTATCCAGGCGGCGGTACTATTGATGAGTAATAATAATAAGATGAGGATTAAGGCAGAGGCGTAGGCATTGGCGTCTCCCCCAGCAACATTCATGGATAAATCAAAAATGTGAATCGAAAGCGCCCGCCCGGAATCGAATAAGGATTCAGGCATCCGATCTACATAACCACTGGTGAAAATTAAGGCGGCAGTTTCGGCAATTGCCCGCCCAATTCCCAGGACAAATCCAACAACTAATCCGGGAGTCGCCGCAGGTAAGAGGATGTTCCAAATTGTGCTAGTTTGAGATAAACCGAGTGCTGCCGCACCGAGGCGGTAGTCATCGGGAACGGCACGAAATCCGGCTTCAATAGAACGAATTAAAATCGGTAATACCATACAGGCTAAGGTTAAGCCACCGGAGAGAATCGAAAACCCTAGTCCTAACGTTTTGGCAAAAAACGCATTACCAAACAGTCCAAACACAATCGAGGGAACGCCAGCTAATATATCTAAACTGCGACGAACTAAACGCCCAAACGTACTTTCACTATCGCTAAATTCGGCTAATAATATAGCTGTGCCGACACCAATGGGAATCGCCACTATCATGCACACGCCTAAAATTAGCAACGTCGAGACTAAAATCGGGGCAATTCCCCCCTCTCGCCCTGCATTTTTAGGGGAAGTAGTGAGAAATTCCCAGGAAAGTTGTCCGATACCATGCCACAGAATATCGGTTAAAATCCAACAGAAAATAGCGGTAATTAAAAGCGCGATCGCCCAAACCATAATCCCCGGTAAAAGGCTGACAGCATTAGGCTTATTCATAAATTCTGCCCTGACTAATCACTTCAGCAATCGCCACCAACACCCCAATCATCCCCATCAGCAATAACCCACTGACAAATAAGGCGGAACGGTGATTGCCCATGGCATACGCCATCTCTAGGGCAATATTAGCGGTGAGGGTACGCATCGGATCAAATAGACTACTGGGAATTTGTACCACATTGCCACAAACCATAAGTACCGCCATGGTTTCACCAATCGCCCGCCCAGTGCCCAAAATTAAACCTGTAAATAATCCCGATTGGGCAGCCGGAATCGCCACTCCCCAAATCATTGCCCACTTAGAAAGCCCTAAGGCGGCGGCACCGCGTAGATAGTCGGGGGGAACTTTGGCAAAGCTAGCATCAGCAGTCAGGGCAATGGTGGGTAATATCATCAGGGTGAGAATCAAAATCCCCGTCAGAAGACTGGTTCCTGGGGGTTGCAGGCGTCTAACTAAGGGAACCAATACCACTAAACCCCAGAAGCCATAGACAACCGAGGGAATTCCTGCCAATAGTTCAATTAACCGCCGATAGAGTTTAGCAATGATAGGCGGCGCGTAATACTGGCAAAAAATCGCTGATCCAATCCCCAAGGGGGCAGCGATGAGTACCGCACCGATCGCGGATAACAGAGTCCCCCAAACCATGGGGATAAGGTTATAGGAATCTTGTGCCGGATGCCAAGCGCGATCGCGAAAAAAGGGTAAGATTCCCTCCTGTTGCAGTACAGGTAAGGCTTCTAGGAATAGAAATCCGGTAATCAAAATCACCAAGACTCCAGCGATAAACGCCAATCCCCGTAACACCCACAGGAGAATCGTATCACTCAGAGACGGGGACAAAGTTTTGATTTTTAACAATGTCTTGCACCTGTTGCGACTGGGCAAAATTAATAAAGGTTTGATCTAATCCTTGGGGTTGGGTTTTGGTGACTAAATTTAGAGTACGAGACAGGGGAAATGTTCCATTCTGCACATTTTCCGTTGTTGCCGCTATCCCACCCACAGGTAAAAGTTTAATCGGCGTGCCATTTTCAATGCTATATTCAGCCGTACCAATGGATACATAGCCAATAGCATCGGGGTTTCCGGACACGGTTTTAATCCCCTGCTGGTTATCCCCAATAATTACATCCGCTTGGATATTGCTATTGTTTAAATTAAAATATTTGAGAAACAGTTCTAAGGTTGAACGTCCTTCTGCTTTATTCACCACAGTAATCGGTGAATTGATACCACCAACGGCTTGCCAGTTATCAATTTTTTCGGTATAAATGTCAACAATCTGTTGATCACTCAGGGATTCAACCGGATTATCTTGATGTACGATAACACCAATCCCATCCCGCGCGATCGCAAACGCCTGCAACTCCTGTTCCTCTTCCTTCAAATTCCGAGACACCATGCCAATATCAGCCACACCTTGACGAGTATCTGCAATTCCACGAGAGGAACCCCCCGTCTGCACATCCACCCGCACCTCTGGATTCTCAGACTCAAAGCGCTTACCAATTTCTGCGGCTAGGGGGGCGACAGTACTCGAACCTGTTAACACCAGCTTGCCTTGTAATTGATCGGTTGATTCCGATATCTCTGGTGAATTAGTACAGGATTGTAGCCAAAAACAGGCGGCTAAACCCATAGAACTCATGATTAGGCGTCGTCGATTTTTCATTGGTTAATTGATCACCCAGGCTAGCTATATAATAAGGGTCTGCTGAATAAGTTTTGTGGTGAGGGCAGGGAACAGGGAACAGGGAACAGGGAACAGGGAACAGTTTCAACCCCCTGATGGGCGAAGATTCTGCTTAAGCATCCTCGAAAAATGCCAGGATTTCCAGCTTATGGGTTTCAAAACCTTGCACCTGATGCACCTTTAATTATCCCCTAACCCTTTATTTTTAAGCGTTTCAGGCTTGTGCAGCAAGCCCTAATAAGTCATTCGATCTGACCTAGAGCAATTAAACATTAGTTCAATGAGTTTTTGCTGAGAACAAAGTTGATCTAAACTGAACAACCCCATCAAAAAAGCTGATTGTTGCACTTAAATACTTCGGGCGCTAAAGCACTGACGACAAACGCTTCTTCAGCACAATTAGTGCTAACTTAGTTGCCTGAATCCTATCAACTCAGAGGAAAATTAGCCCTGCTTTTTAGGGACATTCTGGATGACGCCCCCCATGATTACAGATATACTGCAACTGATTGGTATCTAAATTTTTAGCCCGGGCAAAATTCACCCCCTGTACTCGCGCTCCCGACGCAGTGGCTGGAGCTTGGGTGATAAACTGATCTGATTTAACAGGCAAGGCTGTGGCAAACATAGCGCCCAAGAAATCTGTTCCTGTCACATTCGCCCCGCGTAAATCGACTGCACTCAAATTCGTATTCTGTAGCTTAGCATTTTGCAATTGAGCCTGACTCAAATTCGCCTTAACCAATTTCGTCGAACTCAAATCCGCATCCTGTAACTTGGCATGACTGAGATTGGCTCCCGATAAATCCGCCCCTTGCCAATTGGATTGGGTCAAATCCGCAAAGCTAAAATCTCCGCCAACGGCACTCACTTGACTGAGACTTCCCCCATGTAAATTCACCAGAGATGCCTTTACCTCACCTAAATTTGCCCCGGTCAAGCTAGCATTTTCTAATACGGCTCGGCTTAAATCAGCACCAATCAGTTGAGCGCTGCTGAAGTTTGCGCCAATGAGATAGCTATCAGCTAAATTTGCCCGATCAAGAATTGCCCGAATCAAATTTGTGCGAGCCATTAAAACATTGTTTAAATTTGCCCCAGTTAAATCCGCTTCCTTGAGTTCAGCCCCACTTAAATCCGCAATCCAATCATCAAATGTACCCCAGCGCTGATCCGCACCCGCCCCATAAAAACGGCTGTTTTGGAAACTGCCCCCCGTTAAGATGGCGGAACGGAAATTAAGTCCGGCTAGGTCGAGGTTATCCAAAACTAAGGTAAATTGAACTGAACGGGTGTCCATTTGACTCAAGTCTATGCGACTCAAATCCGCGTCGTGCAGTTCACTGCTGTAGATGGTGAGAATTTTCGCGATCGCGCGATTGGTTGCCCGTTGTCGCAAGGCGACTAACTGCTGCTCTCCTGGCGTTCCCCGACGGGCTAATGTGTCTCGGTCATTTTGTAGCGCCTGATTCAACCGTTGTAGGGGAGGTAGGGCTTCACCACCTTTACTGACTAAGGCTTGCTGTAGGGTATCAATCAGACTCGGCGTGTTTTCCTGTCCCAATAAATCCACCAGAAACGGCACAGCACGGGGATCATCCAGCCTTGCCAGCGCCAGAATTGCCGCCTGTCGTTCTTCTAGGGCTGTGGCTGAGGTAGAACTCAACTGCTTAACCAGCGCTAGAAAGACTTCGTTATTTTGTTGGTTAAATTCCCGCCAATTTGCCTGACGTTGAATATACACCTGAGTCCCGACAAAAGTTCCCAAAACCGATGCCATTCCTGTAAATGAGAGAATTAGCAAGGTTGCCCCAGGATGACGCCGCATCCACCCCCACAGATGGGGGGCTTGTCGAGATGAGGATTGGGAGGTGAGGACGATGGTGGTGACGGAGGGATGATTCGGCTGATCATGGGTTGATGTTTCGCTACGTTGATGCCAGCCGTTGTCAAATTCTAGGGTAACGGAGTGATCCCGATCAGTCTGCCAGCCGTTGAATGAAGCGGATGCCAATCCCTGAGCCGCATTCACTACATAAGTACCTGCCATGCGATCGTGGAAGGTGCGGCGTCGTGAGTGAATCCAGCCACTGCCATGTTCTATGAGTAGCATGACTCCCGCCAATCCTAATAAGATGCCAAAGTCGGGAAATGCACCCGTATACCGCCACAGCAGATAAGCTGTACCCAGGGGGAGTCCCCAGCGCCCAACTGCCTCACGCCAAACTGCCCGGATTAATCCCGGTGGTGTTCCCATTGGTGTCACCACCCGCAGTTTTAACCACTTTTTGGGCATGGTTTGCCCCGTTTTCCCCAATTGATACAGTTGCCAACTGACCACCACGACAGGCATAACAATTGCCCCACACCAGAACAAATTAGTCAGGGGGGCAACTTGACGATTTAATCGCGCTCGTGGATATGCCAGGGTTTTCGCGATCGCCTCTTCCGTTGCTGCGACGACAGGGTTGATAGGAACGGGTTCAGCCGGGGAATGGTCTTTGGCATACTCGCCGATACTGTACGGAATGACCGCACTTACCGTCACTAATGACACTTCCAGAACCACAGCTGCTAACCGCCGGGTCATCATCGGTAACGCCCGGTTTAGTCGCAGTGAAAATGATCGACTAACCGTTTGATTATGGACTTGTTTTATGGTAGGGCTAGTCATTTTCAATTCTCACGCGACGCGGATAAAGGGTGGGCAACTATTGGGGAGACTTAGGGGTAATGAAAAATTTATACACTACATAGAGGATTATTCCCAATAGGGCAAGGCTAATTAACGAGGTAATCAGTTGGAAAACAGTCTTCAAGAGGGATAAACTCAAGCTGCCGCCGACAATCACCACAATAACTTTACCAACGGTAGGCAAGCTGTTAAACCAAGCACTGATTTGATTGAACCGTTGCTTCATCGGATAGGTGTTATAGAAGGGCGGTTGAAAGGGATTGCCCACGGGCGTGGATTGGTCGTCGTCTCGATTCGGTTCCATCTGCCAAGAGAATTAAGTTGTAGAAATCAGGTTATATGTTTTGATTTTATCGGTTTGAGCAAGGTTTCGGGCAATTCTTAGAGGTTAAGTGCTGAGGGGGTGACAAGGGACTTGAGGGTACTACTGGGTGTGGGGTGTGGGGTTTCGGGTTTCGGGTGTGGGAAGCTGGGGGAGCTAGGGGAGATGAGGGAGTTCACTCAAAACTCGACCTTATCCTGTTCCCTGTTCCCTGTTCCCTGTTCCCTGTTCCCTGTTCCCTGTTCCCTGTTCCCTGTTCCCTGTTCCCTGTTCCCTGTGACACACCGAGCGTGTTATCGAGCGAAGTAGAGGTAAGTCGAGGTGTTCCCTATTCCCTATTCCCTGACAAATGACGAATGACGAATGACGAGTGACAAATAACAAACAGGAACAGAGTCAGTTTCGGCGGGTCTATTAATGTACGACGATGAGTTTAAGAAAAACTCAAACAATAGTGGAGCCTCAGAGAATGAAACGACTGAAAAAGTGGATGATTGTGCCAACCACCTTAGCGATGCTGCTAGCGAACGCAGGTTTGCTCCATAGTCAGACTGTGCAAAGGTTAGCGCCAGGATTTAATGCCCTGGAACTCCAAGGCACTTCTGCTCAAGGGAACAATTGCCAAGTGGGTAATATCCAACCGCAATACACGATCACATTGGAACAAGACTTCGGCTCGTTGAACTTCAGCCTCCAAAGCGCTGGTCAATCGGCTTTGATCATTGAACCATTGAATTCAACAGGTGAACCCGTGGCAAGTGGTAGACAATGTGTGTTAGCCACTGCGCCAGGGCAAACCGTTGAAGCACCGGGATATTGGGAAGGAGGCACTTACAAGATCTATATTGTCGATAGCACTGGAGGGCAAAGTTATACTCTCTCCATTAGTCAGTAGGTAGGACAAATGAAAGTTAACGGCTCTGAGCGTCATAGTTCGTAAAATACTCGCTTCCCGAAAAGTAAGCAAGCTACGTCTTATGTCAAGGTTTGAGGGACTTTACAGAAACTAATATCGTTGAGTGTATTTCCACTAACCTACTGAGTCACCATGGCTTGAACCCGCTAAGCCTTATATCTGACAATGGGCTTAATCTTCAAGTTGCTTTACTGAAACCTCTACGGCGTCTACATCAATCGTACCCGGCGGCGTCAAGCGGTTAAACTGACCCTGTTCGACTTTCAACAATTCGCCACAGTTGGGACAGCGACATTCGGTACGATTAAACCCAGTAAACTCGTAGGCACAGACGGGACATTTATCCTCAACCAGGTTGCGCTGTAACCACCAGCGAAAGCCAATCCAGCCAATGACTGGTGCGAGGATGACTAACCCAATCAGAATTAAGAATCCGTTGACCAGCCAGCCCAAGCCAACTGTTCCCAGTAAGAGAAAGGTGGCTAATAGGGTGAGCCAACAGCCCACGCCTGATAAGTTAAACTGAGCAAGTTTAGGATCGTACTGGTTCACGGTACTTGTTGGAAACTGACTATCTCCATCCTAGTTCACATCCGGTCTAACCTGAGAGGTGAAAAGCTACACCATACCATACCAGCAACGGTTTAACTGCTGATCATTTCCGCTGATGCAGATTGCCCTAAACGGGGTTCAGTACCGACAAGTAGGCGCTGAATATTGGCTCGATGCCGTAATATAACGTATAGCCCCGCCACAATCCCAAATATCTGGTAGGGTAACGGTTGGGCTAAGACAATCATCAGCACAGCTACTGCGATCGCCGCCGCAATCGAACCCAGAGAAACAATCCGCGAGATACTGACGACCCCAATAAAGATTATCAATACACTCAGCGCGACGAACCAAGACATAGCGAATAAGACGCCTAACCCGGTGGCAGCAGATTTTCCTCCCGTAAAGTTAATCCAGATTGATTTACTGTGACCCAACATAGCCGCCAACGCGACAACAGCCACCAACCAAGGTTTCCAGGTATCCGGCATCACGGATGATCCCGTTAGGGCAAAGAAGCCATGTACCAACGAAACAGCACCCACTCCTTTCGTCGCATCAATCAGTAAAACGACTAAAGCTGGACCTTTTCCCAGGTTTCTCAAAACATTGGTCGCCCCCGTTGATCCCGAACCGATTTCCCGAATATCAATTCCTTTAACCAGACGTCCTGCCAAATATCCAGTTGGAATTGAGCCAAGTAAGTAAGCACTGATCAGCAGTAGCCCAATCCAACTCAACTCACGCATCATTGTTTTAAACCCTCCACAATTAAAAAGCTAGGGGAGATAATCAGACCTTTATTGGGACATCTCCCCTAGCCGATTTTATATGGGAGCGTGTGACACAGGTAAGGGTATGGCATGAAAATCGTAACATTCGTTACCTATATCTCCCCAGCTTCCCTGTTCCCTGTTCCCTGTTGCCTGTTCCCTGTTCCCTGTTGCCTGTTGCCTGTTCCCTGTTCCCTGTTCCCTGTTCCCTGTTCCCCCATCCCAACCATCAACTTTAATGTTGTCCAACTACGTTATTAGTAATTACTCAGTTGCTGAGGATCGGGAGCAAAGGCTAACCAGAGAGGAAATTGCAGAATTGAAAGACTAATCTGGTCTTCTGTTTCATCCACAATGATTAAAGGAAGTTGCTTCTGGGTCATTAAGCGATCGGCTTTTTGCACGAGGGCGGATGGTTCCTCAAATAAAACGACCCCCCGTTCTGGACCAAAATCACTGCGGGCAATACCCAGACAATCCTGCAATCCTCTGCGCCACTCTCCTAGCCGTTCAGGGGTATTGGCAAGAACCAAGGTTCGTAGTCTATCACCGTAAAGCGTCCGCATAACAGACATCACGGCGGAGGCGACCAAAATATTTTGCAAGCGGCTACCGATAGTGCGAATCGCCCCACGCCCCCCTTGACTAAAAAACCAATTGGACACTCGCTCCGCATGAATTGGCTCAAACGTGCGACGCAATTGCCAAGGCGGACCATAATAATCTGGCATTTTGCGGTATTGGTCAATAATGTCCCGAATTTGCTGGATCTGATCTTGAAACGCCTGTTCAGCAAATTTGGGTGTAGGAGAAGAAACTGGCGGCTGAGGTTCATCCATCCTAGGTTTGGAAAATTCTGCCGTTGGTTCGGCTAATTCTAACTCTTCCGCCGCTACAACCAAGTCTTGTAAACTGCCAACCAAATAGTCTTTAAAACCCTGCACCCGAATTGCCAATTCTTGAGATACCCCAGCAAATGTGGTTCGCATTTCCGTGCGAATGCGTTCTCGGCGGCGTTCTAGTTGCTCCACAGAAATTAAAAGGGCTTGCTTGCGCTGCTCTAATTCGCTTAACCCCTCTTGGAGCATTTGTTGGATGGTGGCTTGGGTTTTGGTTAACTGGTCAGATAAAATCTGATTTTGGCTGGCTTGTAGCTGGGCAATTTTTTGCCTCAACTGTTGTTCTTGGCGTTCAAGGTCAGCGATCGTTTGGGTTAAATTCGCGACGGTTTCCTGTTGGTTTCTTGATGGTGTCATCTGACTATCATCTGGCGCAGGTAAGTCTAAAGCATTTGAAGAGTCCGCTTGGGGTTGTGTCACGTCAGATTGGTTAGATGAATTGGTTAACGGCTCAGAGCGCTCTGTTTCGGGTTTTTGCTCTGGAGAGTCTTCCTCAAATTCCTCAGAGATTGGTTGTTGTTCTAAATTGGATTCTTGGGTTTGTGGTTCGTCTGAATTCATTGAATAATTAATATCTGATAATGATTTACATTCCCAACCCCTAAACGGTGGGATTATTCTCAAGGGCGAGTTACCGGGCAAGAGAGCCTTTGGTATAAGGTGTTCTCAAGCCTAAACGTTAATTTCAGCAAGGCATATCTGAAATCGACTCAAATCTGGGGGCAGCGCTCCTCTAAGCAACGTTTAAGCTGTTTGGAATCAAATAAAATTGGCAAGAAGTGGATGCTATTAACTTCCTTAAAATAGAAAAGGATTGGAAACGATGACCAGAAGATCCGCCAATTTGACCAGTCTTTATACGGAAAACGGCGAATTAAAGTCTGGGAACGATAGACATCCAATGCAGTTTCGGTAAATTGCAGACGGATGGTTACCGCTTGAATCATTAAAAATAACCCGAAAAGAGCAATGAGTAAACCGACCCAAATTTGGAGCAGCACAATCGGTATACTGCCCAGAACCAATACCAAAGGAATCGCGTAGCTAGGGGCAAGTTCGATGGTTTGGGTTGATGAAGATGAAGAAGTAGCAGAGGTCACTAGACTAAATTCCCGTTGTTTATCGACACAAATGATCTATTTTAATATACCTCTAACTACAGAACTGCACTGCCTGTGCCTTGGAACATCAGCCACGACAAAAAAAAGTTAGTGATGAAAATTGCCAGTAAAGCCGTGACGACTGCCGTTGTCGTGGATTGACCAACTCCTTTGGCTCCACCACTAGTGGTTAATCCCCAGCTACAGCCAATGACGGCTATCAGCATCCCAAATACAGCGGCTTTAATCATCGCCGTAAACAAATCCCAGATTCCCAGGAAATTCCGGGCGGAATCCAGAAAGACAGATTGAGGAATATTGTAAAGATTAATAGCAATCAATACGCCGCCCGTCATGCCGAGAATAATTGAGAGAATTGTCAATAACGGCAGCATTAGAATGCAGGCAATGACACGAGGGATGACCAAATAATCAATGGGATCGGTTTTGAGCATATAAAGTGCGTCAATTTGTTCAGTCACGCGCATTGTGCCAATCTCAGCCGCAAATGCTGAACCCACTCGTCCGGCAATCACCACAGCCGTTAACACAGGCGCAAGTTCCCGGCTCAATGCCAGTGCCAAAACCCCTCCAATGGCTGTAGTTGCCCCAAAGTTAATAAATTCTCGCGTTACCTGAATTGTAAACACGGCACCGATAAAAGTAGACGTGATCAGGGCAATGGTGAGTGAATCCGGACCGACGACTGCCATTTGCTCCAGGGTATTGCGTCGGTAGATTTTGCCACCGAGAAGATGAACGATGACTTGACCGCCTAATAAAATGGCAGCTAGCAAGCGCTGGAGCCATAATCCCAAGCTAGAGGAAGAGGTTTCATTCATTCGTCATTCGTCATTTGTCATTTGTCATTTGTCATTTGTCATTCGTCCTTTGTCATTCGTCATTCGTCATTCGTCATTTGTCACTGTCCAAGGACTATCTGCTCTCATTTGATTCCACACGGAAACGTTCTACAGAATTGAGTAGATCTCGTGCCACACCAACTAAGTTTTGCAAGGCACTGGATACCCGTTGGGCTTCCTGAGAGGTTTCTTGGGCAGTTAGTTCAACCGATTGCATGACTTGGGCAACAGCACGGGAGGTTTCGGTTTGCTCCACCGTATCCGCTTTAATTGCCCGCACCAGCGCATCAATGCGATTGGACACTTGGATAATATCTTCCAATGCTTGTTTGGCTTGCTCTGCCCGTTTGGTTCCATCAATAACCTGCTGGGTGCCTTCTTCCATCGCCGTCATTACCGAACCGGTTTCGCTTTGAATCTGCATGACGATTTGCTCAATTTCTTTGAGTGCCTTGGCTGAACGGTCTGCCAGTTGTCGCACTTCATCGGCAACGACGGCAAACCCTCGACCCGCCTCTCCAGCTCGAGCTGCCTCGATACTGGCATTGAGCGCTAACAGGTTGGTTCGGGATGCAATTGTAGAAATTACGGCGACAATCTTGGAAATTTCCTGGGAAGACTCAGCCAATCGCTTGACTTTCCGCGTAGTTTCTGCTACAGTTTCCCGAATTTGCAAGATACCTGCCACCGTATGTTCTACCGCGT
Source organism: Coleofasciculus sp. E2-BRE-01 (assembly GCF_040221695.1). NCBI lineage: Bacteria > Bacillati > Cyanobacteriota > Cyanophyceae > Coleofasciculales > Coleofasciculaceae > Coleofasciculus > Coleofasciculus sp. E2-BRE-01. The sequence goes on from NZ_JAVKEA010000111.1 coordinate 12,500, forward strand.
GACCGCCTCTGTGGGCGACATCCGCAGCGGTGTGGGCAACTTCCTCGGCTTCCCGGGCGGCTTCAGCGACTCGCTGAATGGAGTCGGTCATCACCTGAACGGAGTTTAGGGTAACTGCCAGTTCCTCGGCTTGGCGCAAGGCATCATTGGATAAACTGCCAGCAAATGCCGCGCTTTCAGTCGAACCCTTGGTCACTTTACGGGCGGCATCTTTTACTTGTTGAACGATTTCCCGCAGATTTTGAATGGTTAGGTTAAAGGAGTCAGCCACTGCTCCCAAAACGTCGGCTGTTACTTCAGCTTGTACCGTTAAGTCCCCGCGTGCAGCTCCTTCTACATCATCGAGCAATCGAATCACCTGACGTTGCAGGTCTTCTTTGGCTTGCTCTTGTTCTTCTGCTTTTCGGGTGGCTTCGCTGGTGGTGGTTAGAATTACTCGCGCCATCTGGTTGAAACCTGAAGCCAGTTGACCCAGTTCTCCCTCGGAGTAGATCGGGACACTGACATTAAGATTTCCCTGAGCAACGGCATCAAACTGGGTTTGTAAATCCACTGTGACTTGTTGAATCTGGCGAGTGGTAATCCGACCCAGAAACAGGGTAATGCCAAAACTAGCCGCAAATGCTGCACCACTGGCTAAAGCATGGGCAAATTTGAGATTCGCGATCGCGGGTTGAGCTTGCCCTTCTGGTACTGAACTTCGCGCAGCAATACTTTGTGCCGAAAAACTGACTAAGGCAACGACAAAAGCGGAGGCAATCCCAGCCGCAAACGCCATAATCCACTGTTTATGATGGAGGGAAGCATTTTCAAAGGGAGCCAGCCACCCTTGATCAACATTAACAATCGCCTCGTGTCCCCCCTCTTTGGCTTGACTAAAAACTGGGAGTTGTTCAGTTGAGCTACCAATACTGAAAATTTCTTCATCACTATCAACTGAGCGATACTCCTGAGCCGATTGCTGGTGAGCCGCTACGCTATCTCGGACGGCATCGCCATTTTCGCTAACTCCCTCACTTTCGCCACCTGCTGGTATGACTCCGCTGTTACTTAAAACATCAAAATCTGATTCACTCGCGCCCGACTCAGCTAATTCATCCTGATCATCTATGGCGAAATCGGGAAGAGAGCCTAAATCATCTTCAAATACATCAAAAGCGTCTAAAAAGTCTTTGTCCGTTTCCAGTTCTGAGAAGTTCTCAGCATCAGCCTCAGCAACTTCATCCATCGCGAATGAGTCATTGCCGAAAGCATCGTCAAAGTTCTCAAAGTCGAAGTGATCATCGGGAGCGTTAAATCCATTTTGATCGAAGTCTGATTCATCCTGAGTGTAGTCCTGGCTTTCAAATGCTTCAACCGCCTCATCCGTCTCCTCAGCCGAATAGTCAAACTCATCGGTATCCGTTGGTAAACTTTCCCCCAACTCCCCTGAATTCATCAGTAGGGTTTCGTCTTCATAAACGGGGTGGTCTGGATATGACTCGTCAATCGATTCACCATGCCAATCCTCCATTTCCTGATCAACGTCCGATAAGTCTTCATTGAAATGGGATTCTGACTCATAAGAATAAGAGGGTGGACTCTGCTCCTCAGCATCTTCAAATTCAGGGGCGCTACCGGGAGGCATGACAAATGTTGCCGCCGTATCATCCTCAGACTCCGCTGAAAAGTCCTCAAACTGATCCTGATAATCTGCCTCGCTAAAGGAGGTGTCATTTAAATCAAAATCACTTGCTGTTTCCTCAAACTGATCTTGATAATCTGCCTCGCTAAAGGGGGTATCATTTAGATCAAAATCACTCGCTGCTTCCTCAACGTTTTCCTGGTAATCTGCCTCACTAAAAGGGGTGTCATTTAGATCAAAATCACTCGCTGTTTCCTCAACGTTTTCCTGATAATCTGCCTCGCTAAAGGGGGTGTCATTTAGATCAAAATCACTCGATGACTCATAATCTTCATAGTCTACCTCAGCAAAGGGGTTGTCATTTAGATCAAAATCACTCGATGACTCATAAAGATTGTCAACATCACCACTTTCTTCGTCTAAACCGGACAAGGCAAATGGATTGGATTCATCTACAGAACTTGGCTCGTCCGTCGTCTCTGATTCAATAGCTGAACTATCCAGGGGTTCGGCAAAGGGCGAAGATGAGGTTGAGTCAAAATCATCCTCTATTCCCACTTCATCCAAATCTAAAGCCCCTAAATCGAAATCCTCAGACTCATCAATAGACTCATCAATCGCTTCCGAATCTTGCCAGGTTTCTAATGTAGGTATCTCATTCAAATCGTCGGTTTCATCAATATCGTGGAAATTGTTATCGAAATCCTCTGTGGATGGGGGTGAATCGGCAGGATCGAATTCACTGGACAATTGATTAGCATCTTCTAGACCTTTATGGGCATATTCGATAAAATCAGGTTCAGACGTTAAATTAAGAACTTGCTCATAGTGTTCCCGTGCTTGATCGTACTGCTGTAGACCATAGCAACAGATATGACCCTTAAGTAACAAAGCACTTGGATCATCGGGATACTCTTCAATCAACCGACTAATAAGATCGGCAGCTTCTTGGTATTTACCTTGTGCGTAAGCCGTTTGTGCTTGTGTATATTCCTGAACGTAATCTGTACTTGATGCCATTGACCTCCTCCCTTTGCTCACCAGGAAAAAGTAACAAACAAAAGGTTGCTCTCTTTTTCCTTTCTTTTACTGTTTATTCATGCTGCCCACCGCGCTGCTCGTAGAATTGCCACCTGATCGAGAAGCCGTAAAAATTGATTAGATTCTGGATCTAATAACCACTCTCCTTTTAAAAAAGGTGCCATCGTATCAGGAACATTCATTGCCATTTGTAATTGCTCCACATCTAACCAATCCATATCCACAATTCGCTCCACTGCTAAACCGAGCATTGTATCTTGATCTTCGATGGCAATGACGGGAATTTCTGATCGGTCTGTATTCACAGGGATCGCATCTCCCAGAAATTGACCCAGATCACCAACCCATATAACCCGACCTCGCATATTGATTGTCCCCAATAATAAGGGGGAAGCATTAGGGATCGGGGTGATCTGGTTGGGAGATGGCTCAAGCACTTCTTTGATCCCAGTCGCTGGTAAAGCAAATTCCATACCAGAAGGGACGTAAAATCGCAAGTGTAATTCACCCTCAGGACTTTCTAGTTCTTGCAATTCTGGGGCTTGATCTTGACCAGTATCTGTTAAAAAATCCGGATTTCCAACCATTCGCAGCTAGAGTCTTAACTATAATTTATGACCTGAGTAGCTGTTTGACTGTGCCAATCAACTCGGTGGGCTGAAAGGGCTTAGCGATGTAAGCATCTGCCCCTTGCTTCATGCCCCAATATCTATCAAATTCTTCGCCTTTTGAAGAACACATGACCACGGGTACATTTTGGGTTTTGGGATCAGCCTTTAAACGACGACAGACCTCGTACCCATTCATACGAGGCATAACAATATCCAATACCACTACATCAGGACGAGACTGCAGAATATGTTCTAAGGCTTCTACTCCATCGCTTGCCACAGAGACCGTCAACCCACTGCCTTTGAGGAGGTCTGAGATCATCTGTCGCTGTGCCAAACTGTCTTCTACAACCAAAACTGTACTCATAACCCCCTACCTGACTTGCCAATAAGCGCACGAATTTTGAACGTGAACTGAGCTGTATCGTTGAGCTATACCCTTAAACATAGATAGAGTAATGATTAATGTATCCTTTATGTATCCTTTATGGTAGCTTCATCCTGAACTGATCCCTTTCTCTATTGTGACAGGCTTAACTGCTAAATGGAGCTAGGGCGTATCGCTGTATGAGTCTATGAGGTGATTGTAGCGGAAGAATTACCTTCCTGGGTGTTACATGATGATCACTGTTGTTAAGCCGATGCTGATTTAGTAATATCGGTTGCCTTGACCTCCTCCTCTAGGACTTGGCGGGAACTATCGAAACTCATTTTTTCCGGATCTCCCGGACCCACGTATTTCTCCAATAACATCAACAGCTCACTGGCTCCAAACGGTTTAGTCAAATAGTCCGTTGAGCCTACCATGCGAGCTCTCACACGGTCAATAAAGCCATCTTTGCCCGTCAGCATAATGATTGGAGTTTGTCGAAATGTCGTCGATTGTCGTAACATGCCACACAGTTCATATCCATCGAGTTGGGGCATGACTAAATCACAGAGAATTAGAGCCGGTTTGATTTGGAAGAGTAAGCTGAGAGCTTTGAGGGGATTTTGAATTGCCGTTACTTCATATCCTTGGGCTTGCAGCATATACTCGACGGTTTTGCCAACTGCCTTGTCATCATCAATACAGACTACAGAGGGTGCATGATCTGCCCGGGTGGATTCCCAAGGTTGTCGAACGGCGAGGGTTTGTTGAGGTGCTGACGTCAGCACTTGAATCCAACCCCGTTGGATATAGGGGTAAATTGCTCGGGTGACAGTCAGGATGTCACGATTGAGATAGCGAGCCATCTGTCGCAGAGAATTCTTGCCATTCGCCCACCGTTTGAGGGTTCTAAATGCATTCTCCGGTAATGCTGCCTTTAATTTCGTTTCATCCGTAATCAGTGGGCATTGATTAGGGGATTGAATATGGGGATGAAACTGCTTCCACTCCTGGACTTGCTTCATAATCTTGGTCACTAGGGGGGCAATTTCCAAGGTGGTGAGTTGGGGCGCTAAGGCTGGACCCACCTCGAAGACAAAATATCCATTGTGGAGGCTCAACAGGTCAAATAGGGTTTCATGTACCATACTGTGGAGAATGCTGCGCCCTTGAGCTGGCGTGATAATATGCTTTTCTAGCAACGCCCAAAGATAGCCATATTCGGGGGCATTGGTCGAAGCAATCGACGGTTCTTCGATGTCATCCAAAGCGGCTTCAGCTCGATAGCGACGCAGGTAATCGCGCAGTCGTGACAAACTGGGGTCACTGTTTGCCGCATAAGCAATTTGTCCGTTGAGAAAAAAAACAAACCAAAACGGTCCAGGGCAACGGGGTGGGGTCGCGAGGTGAGAGCGTCCCTGGATAAATTGATGAGTCACATCACTACCAGGGTTATTGGTGTGGAAGCTTTGCGCCTCAACTAAAAGTTCTCCTGTGCGCTGACCTAGTTCGATCAGTTGCAGGATACTGCGGATATCAATTTCATTTAACGTTCCCTGCATTTTAAGGAAAATGTACTCCTAAAACCTTGCGTTCAATGCTGAGGCGCGAATGGTCTGTTGGGTTACCAAGTTGCCTGCCATCTTAACCTCAACCCCAACTTGATGCTTTACCACCACCGCTGACTGACCATGTTAAGATATCATCCAATTAGGTTGGAATGGATCATTTAACGGATGTGTTTCAACAGAGCAATTTGAACTTTAAATTTAACGTTGCTCAATAGAGCCATTGAAATTTATAGAAGAAGAGTCAATCAAAACCTCCATGTATTCAGTATAATTGAGGACTCGACTTGCTGTAACACCTCCTGATCAGGCGGCTTGGACGGCGGTGAGCGATCGCTGGCGTTAATCAGCAATTAGCAGGGTTGGCTAGGATACAGGGACAAGGCAATGGCTTCAGGAGACGAATTAGCTAAATTCAACAAAACAATGCAGCTTGTCCAACGAGGGGTCTCTTAAGCCAAGGCTAAGCATACTCCTAAAACAGTAACCAGAAAACAGCAATCGAGTTATTGAAGCTAAAATTTTATAGCCAATGGAGTAGGATCGAGCAAAAAGCTGGTGTCTGTACCAGCCAAGGACTTATAATCTCTTATAGAAATTCATCACTAATTGTAATACAGCCAAAGTCATGCATCGAGAATGGCTTCGTTAAATAAACTTCAACTACCCCGCGCTACTGACATAGAGCGCGAAGATGGTGAGGAATAGGGGTTCAATCAGCTAAGGCTACTCTGTTCCTAGCTTACCTAAACTTGCCCTTTAAGGAGGGTTGAGTTGGAGATATGTAGCATTTCTCGATCCGTCAGGACTATCCGGTGGTAGCTTAGATTCAGGACAATAATCCAAGACACGGCTACCTCTGTCACTTTCTAAAAGCTAGCATTGTAGACAAAGCTGCTCGGTCTATCAATCAGGGTTAGCTCTGAGAACATCAGGAGCAGTGCGACCAGCAACCCAATCAACTAAGATTTAGTTCAGGTTGGCTTAGTCAAGAATTGGGCACAAGACAAGTAAAGAGGACGATCAGTGTGCTGTATCTAGCAGAAGTCAAAAAGCAGAAAACTGGCCCTTTTGGCGGCAGTAAGACCGAACTCAAACTGCTGGCTTGTCAGCGGAATGATCAGAGTTGGAGCGCTGTCCCAGGTGATGAAATCATCCCAGGAGACGAAGCCGGTGGTATGAGCGATGGGGCTTTGGCAATTGTCAATGTCAGTAACAATCGGATTCAAGGCGAAGTTGAGCCAGCCGGGACGAGACTGGCGAGCATCTTACAAAATTTTTCGCGTCTGTTGGACAAGGCGAAAAGTCAAGAAGAAGAAATTGAACAGTGGAAACAGTCCTTGACGTATCAAAGTCAAGAACTCAACCGCCGCGAGATGGAAATGGAAGCGCGGTTGGAACAGATGCAAGCCATGGAGGAAGAGGCTGAACAAATCGATCAGCAGCGTCAAGACTTAGAAAGTACGAAAGAGGAAACTGAACGCCTCAGAGAGGAGTTTGATCGCAAACAACAGGAACTAGAAGGCGCTTGGGAACATCTGCGCGGTGAACAGCGGCGTTGGGATGAGCAAAAAGAACAGCTGCAACAAACTTCGGGTTTAAGTGAGGACGATGTTGCGGCGATGCAGGAGTTGCTCGATCGCCTCTCGACAGCTGTCGCTCCTACAGATACTGTGCGGGAACAGTTGAATCAAGCGTTTGACATCATTGATCAACAGCAGTCAGAACTAGATAGTGATTGGCAAAAACTAGACAATCAGCGCCAACAAGCAGAGCAACGCCAAACCGAAATTGACGAGCAAACTGAGGACATTCACCAGCGTAAGCAAGAGTTAGAGCAAGTTCAAACCTCTTATGAAGAGGCACAAGCGGAATTGAAGGTGCAGCGGAATGCCTTGGAGATGAAGCAGGAATCTGTACATCTACTCAGCCTGCAACTTCAAACTCATCAGGAGTTACATCAAGAGCTTGCTCGTTTAGCGACCAGTTCAGCCGATGTCAAAATTAGTCAAGAGGTTAACATTCAAGCGCTGGAAAATATGCCCCTGGGTGAACTCCAGGAAATCGTGCAAAATTTACAGCAAGATTTAGAGAGAGTGGTGCGCTTTGTCAACGACCAGGAGGAGGAACTCACCTTCCAGCGCCAAGCGGTTGAAGAACTGCAAGATAAAATTAATGATGCGAGTGAGTACGATCGCATTAGTTTGGAAAGTGAGCTAGCTGACGAGCAAGACCGCTACCAAATGTTGGATGAAACCCTCGTCGGTCAACGCCGCAACCTGCGGGAGAGGGAAGAGATTTTCAATCAGCATAATCGAGTTTTACGCCGTCGCCAGGGGATTAGTGAAGGGGGTAGCACCGATACCCATAAAATCGACCTCGGTCCCGTCTTAAACCAGCTCGAGGAACAGCGACAACAGCAGGAAAGCGAACTGGAAAAACTGGAAAACCAAGTTGAGCAAATGCGCCAAAGCATTAGCCAAACCGAGGAAATGCTGACTCAGCAAGAAAGTGAGCAAGAAGCCAAACGCTCTGAGTTACAAGGTTTGGAAGAAAACTGGCACTCGATGAAACAGGAAGTCGCTGAACTGTGGAGTCAAGTAAATCTGTATCAAGAACTCTTACCGCCCAAGCAAGAGGCTCTGAATCAAATTCGCCAAATCCTCGACGCGATAGCAGAAGCCCTGAATCAAATTCAGGAAGTTGGCGATTATCAACTCCAAGCAATTTCCGAAATGCGGCAAACGGTTGATAGCATGGTGGAATCACCAGAACTGGCGGCTTCTTAGAGCTGAGGGTGTTGGGTATAGGGTGTCGGGTATAGGGTGTTGGGTGTTGGGTGTTGGGTGTCGGGTGTTGGGTGTTGGGTGTTGGGTGTGGGGTGTGGGGTGTGGGGTGTGGGGAAAGCGTGACAGCTTAGTCCGCTAGACTGGTTTGCCAAACAATCCAATCCCCTTCGACTTGAGCGCTTGCTCCTCCGGGAAAGGATGAAGTGCGAGAGCGATTGGGCGCATCAATTAAAGCCGTAATCGCTTCAATTTGCTCAAAATTGGCAGCCGTCGGTTGGGCGATCGTCAGAAACTGGCGAATCGCACGACGCTGTAGGGCGAGATCAGCTTGTCGTAAGATTAAACGATTGAGTTTGAGCGTCGTAGTGGGTTCATTCTCACTCGTAGAACCCATGGCTTGCTCTCGTAGCGATCGCGCCGCCGTCTCTAGATACTCCACATCAGCGCGTAACAGTTCCGCTGTATGACCCAGAGCAGTTTCCACCCTCGGATTAAAATGAGTTTTTAGATAAGGCAGTACCTCTTGGCGAATGCGATTACGAGCATAGCGAAGGTCTTGATTATAGGCATCCAACCAAACCGGGAGGTGCTGTTGCTCCACAAACTCCCCCGTTTCTCTACGGGTAACCTCTAGCAACGGGCGTACTAACTTTACCCCGGCTACTAAAGGACGTTGCCAGGTCAGGGATTGGAGACCATCAACCCCCGTACCTCGAATTAGATTATACAAAACCGTTTCCGCGCGATCGCTCTGGGTGTGAGCCGTGACTACATATTGAAATTGATAGGTTTGAGCAATCTTACCGAGTGCCTGATAACGCCATTGTCGAGCCGCTCCCTCACTTTGAGTCACTTGATCCGCAACTTCCAGATAAAAAGGAATCGCCCAACTCTGAGCCACTTGTTGAATGTGATCTGCCAGCCCCTTGTCTGCGGGCCAACGGTGATCACAATGCGCGATCGCTAATTGCCATTTCCACTTCGGCTGCAAATCTAAAAGCAGTTTCATTAAACAGAGGGAATCTTGTCCCCCCGATACCGCCACCAAAACAGGACAACTTGGCGCTAATAGCTGCCTTTGCCGTAGCGTTTGATGAAGACGGGCGTGAAGTAGCGTCCAATCTGAACGTTTCGTCATTCGTCATTTGTCATTTGTCATTCGTTGGTGAATAGAGAAAAGGGTTATCGATCAAAAGTTACACCGTGGACTTATACCAAGACAGAATTACTTATGGGTAGGTTTGTCTAGGTTTTTAGAAGCGGTGGTGTAGAGTTTTGAGATAAACGTTACTGATTACTTTGCCAACCTTCTTGACTCATTTCTTGCCAAACATCATCGAGAAGGGAGTCTGTCTCATTGTCCTCCTCTTCCTCTTCCTCTAAGGAGGAAAAATCACCTAAATCAAACTCATCTTCATCACTAGCAGAGGTTTCATCAAAATCGAGTTCCTTGTCACTTTCTGTGGAAATCGATCCCAAATCTAGCAACTCCTCGTCGTTGCTGGTGCTTTCCTCTTCCATCTCCAACTCTTCTTCGATGCTGCTGGAGAGTTCATCAAATTCATCATCAAAGCTAGCTGATGTATCTTCCTCCTCAGCAGAGAGTTCCTCTAAATCACTCTCAAAGCTGACAGGTGACTCTTCCTCCTCGACAGAAAGTTCATCGAAGCCACTTTCAAAGCTGACAGGTGACTCTTCTTCCTCACCGGGAGACATTTCATCGAAATCACTCTCAAAGCTGACAAGTGGCTCTTCCTCCTCACCAGGAGACATTTCCTCAAAGTCGCTCTCAAAGCTGACAGATGGCTCTTCCTCGTCCTCGACAGAGAGTTCATCGAAGTCGCTTTCAAAGCTAACAGGTGGCTCCTCTTCTTCTAGCCCCTCCATGGAAAAGCTTGTCCCCTCATCCATGAAGTCACCGAGGCTGTCTTGCTGTTGATCCTCAGCAGATAATTCATACTCATGATCCGCCTCATCCAGACTCATCGACGGCTGTTCTACATCAAAGTCCTCATCCATGCTGATTGAGGACTCTTCCTCAGCCAACTCATCCTCAGTCTCAGTGTCTCCACTGACGGGTGCTACTGGTGTTTCATCCTCAGCCACCTGAGGACAAAATTCCAGATTGATTCTCACCTTGCCTTTTTGCCAGCCACCGGAACTAAATCGCAAGACTTCACAGGAGATACCCTCCTCACTAAACCAGGCATTTTTGTCTTGAGTCCATTCGCTCAACCCATGCTCAAGCTGCGTTTTGATCGCGTCCGCCAATTCGCTTACTCGAAAGGTACGATGCCCAATTAAGATTTGCGCTGATTCGTCAACGGATAAGACTTCACCACTAGCGAGTGGCTCAAACTGATTATCTACGCCCATTTTCCCCGATTAACGTTCTACTTGTGTGCTTAATGATTTACAAATTGGGTCATGCGCTGGATCATCCAGGAGTAAGCGATTTGGTCGTCGCGTTGATTAGTCCTGGAATACCTAGAAGAACCAGCCGTAGGAATGTAATCCTTTACCCAATAGATTCACCCCAAGATAACAAATCCAGACTACAACAAATCCTGTTGCCGCTAAAATTGCTGGTCGGCGTCCTTGCCACCCTCGGGTAATGCGAGCATGAAGGTAAGCGGCAAAGACTAGCCAGGTAATTAATGCCCAGGTTTCTTTTGGGTCCCAACTCCAATAGGAACCCCATGCCTCATTTGCCCAAACTGCACCAGCAATAATGCCAATCGTCAGCAACGGAAATCCTAGCCCGATAATCCGATAGCTAATATTATCTAACGTATCCGCTAAGTTGAGGCGTTGGGGAGAAAGGGTGGGGGCGCTAGCCAACTCGGATGCGGAGGATGGCGTAGAGGTGACAGCCTCCAGAACGGCTGTACTGGTCGAACCTGACGTGTCTTGCCAACTCATCGCCATTGCCCCATTATCACCACCCTGGGGCTGGAGGTTATCCTGACTCCGTTTAAGCTGATAGGAAGCCGTCCCCGTTGATTCCGGTTTACGGCGGAAGCCACCTGTACCCACGGAACTCCCGCGCAGTTCAACATTTTGACCCCGAGTCACGACTAAAAAGGCGATCGCTAATAGTGATCCCACCATTAATGTGGCGTAACTGAGCATCATCACGCTGACGTGCATCATTAACCAGTTGGATTTCAGCGCTGGAACTAACGGTTCCGCCTGTTGCATATCAGATGGTAATGACAGGGCGGCAAAGGCGGTAATTCCCATGGCGACAGGGGAAGTAACCACGCCCACCCAACGACTGGCGCTCATTTTCTCGGCTACCAGGTGCATCGCGGTGATGCCCCAGGCTAAGAAAAAGAGCGATTCATAGAGATTGCTTAAGGGAAAATACCCCGCACTCAGCCAACGGGCACCAAGTAAGGCGGCGATACAGAGGTTGGCGATAATCATACCCGTTCCGCCCAAGGTGGGCAGATAGGGGATGTTCTTGAAAGCTGCACCAACCCAATACAGGAGCATGGTGACTAGGAGAACTGCAAATGAAATATTATCTAAGCTGTTTTGGAGTGAAACTAGATCCATAAATACGCTTCTCGACTTAATCGTTTAGAAATGAATTGCCGCGTTTCTATTATCCTATCGGGATTGTTGCCCTTGACGAGAGGCGAAAAACATTATCATAACGATTTTCTGGTTTGTTGGGGATGGGAACAGGGGGAGCAGGGGAAGCAGAGGGAGCAGGGGAAGCAGAGGGAGCAGGGGTTTGTAGAGACGTGCCGTGGCACGTCTGGGAGATGGGAAAGATTGGAGATCTGCCCTGATTTAGGACAAGTCAAGGGGATGGTATCGGAGAAGAAGGAACCGGAACTGGATTGGACGGTAGTATCGTTTTTAGCTTGACAAATAAGTCAAAACGTGTATTTTGCTGATCTTCTACGGCTGTCGTCAAACCGATCGCGCGGATTGCTTGCATCATCTGATCAAGTTGAGAGGGAAGTTGAGGCAAATTTAAATTATCTCGATTTAAGAGGCGCTCAACCTCAATGAAAACTTGACCATTGTGGGGACTGGGTTTGGCGGGTACAATTTGCTGAAACAGTGGTGTTTGAGTCAAGGGGGCTTGGGGTTGAGGAACAATGGCATCAGCAATGGGTGCGCCGAAGGTGAGAAATGCGATATTTCCTTCTAGCCAGCCGTGGGTAGCGGTAATGCCTCCTAGGGGAGATGTCCACCTTACCACTGGTTGATTATTAAGTTGGGTGTTTTCCACCGTCAACTGATAGCGAGTTTCCATCACTTGATCAAGCTGCTGAAATGCTTTTTCTGTAGCCGCGCGATCGCTCGATAGAATCATTACGGTTATACCTGCGCCTAGCATGGGTGGCGGCTGGTTTTCTGGGGGTGTGAGCAAATCCTCAGTCGCGGGGATGAGGGCGATTACCCATTCACCTGCCATCCAAGGTAATAAATCCTCTTGTACATCTACGCCCAGAGTTGTCTGTATCCCGGCACTCAGATTCGCTGGGGGAATGGGGATCAGGGGATTAGCGGAGGCGTTTTGGGCGTAACTATTCCACAATTGGGCGAAATTACTACCACTCAGCATTAATCGGGTATTGGCAGGGAGGCGTCTAGGTAAACGACTACTGGTATTTTCTATGGGATAGGCGTTTTGGCTATTCGGTTTCAGCCAAGACATGCCGCGAAAACGTATCCCATCCGATTCCAAGGAAATACTCGTCACCAGCCCTTGCTGGGGTTGCCTTTGAGCCAACTGTTCCGGCGGGAGCGATCGCGTGGAGTTGGCAGCAGCGGTGGCGGTGAACGCGGGTAGGTTTAAGTACACTTGAGCAAACGTCTGGCTGGTGTCAATTGTGGCTAAAGCCTCAATATATCCCGGCGTAGATGCCACAGATTTCACCCCTTTATAGGTGTCAATCACCTGTTCCATGGTTTGGGGATTTGATGTAACCACGACAAACCGTTCCAAAACTGTAACCGAATAGTTTTGGCTATTGGGCTTTTGGGTTTCGCGAATTTGAACCCCGCGATAGGTTCTTTCGCCAAACTGAGTCACTTTCTGATAGGTGGTTTTAGCCCAAATTTCTTTAGCGTGGGCGGGGTTATTAATGGGTAAGATAATTAAGTCGGGGAGTTTGATAAACGGTAGCGTGACAGGGGACGTTTGCTCCGGTTCCGTTTCGGGTGCAGATGTACTATCCCCCCGATAGGCAATCATCACCGTTTCACCTAACCACGGCTGGATATCTTCCTCGTAGTTGTAGCCGTTGTCTGTTAGCAGGTTTTTCTCAAGCTGGGCGAGTTGTCTGACGAACGCCGCTAGAGTGTTGGGTGTGCCATATCGCTGCAATTGTCGCCATTTACCGCTATCTGTAGACACTAAGGCTGTGATCAGGGTATCTTGAGGAACGAGTTTTGCCCCCACTGGTGCTTTTGCCAGCCAGAGATTGTGTTGTACGAACAGAGAATAGGCGATGACACTCCCGCTCATTAGAACAACAATTAGGGCTAATGTTACCCGTAGAAAGAGTTTATTTTTTTTCAGCATGAATATTCGTCATTTGTCATTTGTCATTTGTCATTTGTCATTTGTCATTTGTCATTTGTCATTTGTCATTTGTCATTTGTCATTTGTCATTCGTCATTCGTCATTCGTCATTCGTCATTGGTAAAGAGATAAATATAAAGGCTTGGATTTTATGCAGCAAGCCCTAAATAAATTAATCGTATTAGTAGCGAGCAAGATGCTTGCATAGCCCATGGGTGTCAACTTAGGGAGCTGCGTAAAAATAAAGTACCAGTGAGGCAAGCTGAATTCATAAACTTAGCCAAGCTTCCTTGGTACATTATTAAGTCGCAAGTCCCTTAAGTCGAATGCCACTGACTGGTATGCTGATGGGTTGAGCGAAGTCGAAACCCACGATGGCGGCGTGGCACAGCTAAAATTGTGGATTAGATTTGACCATTGAATCGGGCGCAAGTCTTTGCGCCCCTACGGTTTCTGGTCTCCCATTCTAATTCATCAAATAAGGTGTGCCACGCCACTACGATCTATCAAAGGTTTCGGCGATTCCCTAATGCTTCTAAGGCTTAATACTCGGGTACGGACGGATCAATTTCCCGACTCCAAGCGGTAATGCCTCCTTTGACATTGATCCCTTCAATTCCGGATTCTTTGAGAATACCCAAGGCTTTAGCCGAACGTCCTCCCATCTTACAATGGGCAATTAAGCGGTGACCATTCAGGAGTTGCTTAACTTTTTCAACACCTGAACCCTGTTCAATATCCGGTAATGGGACTAAAACAGCACCGGGAATTTTAGCAATCTCGTATTCATTGGGATTGCGGACATCAAGGAGGACAAAATCCTTGGTGTCACTATCCAACAATTGCTTGAGTTCTTGAACAGTCATCTCTTGAATTGCCATTAACCGTTGCGCCTCCTGTTCTTTGGCTTGGGTAATACCACAGAATTGTTCGTAGTCTACTAATTTTTCGATAACGGGGCGTACTGGATTCGGTCGCAGTTTCAGTTCCCGGAATTTCATATCCAGGGCGTTGTACAGTAACAACCGTCCGCTGAGGGTTGTCCCCTTACCAAGGATAATTTTAACGGCTTCCGTGGCTTGGATGAGTCCAATAATTCCGGGCAAAATACCCAAAACGCCACCTTCTGCACAGGAAGGAACCATTCCGGGTGGTGGGGGTTCGGGGAACAAGTCGCGGTAATTGGGTCCATCTTCGTAGTTAAAGACGCTGGCTTGTCCTTCAAACCGCAAGATGGAACCGTAGACATTAGGTTTACCCAGGATTACACAGGCGTCATTGACGAGGTAACGGGTGGGAAAGTTATCGGTTCCATCGACAACAACATCGTAGGGTTTCACGATATCCAGCGCATTCTCTGATGTCAGCCGGGTTTCATAGAGATCAACTTGACAATAGGGGTTAATTTCTAGAATCCGGGTTTTTGCCGATTGAATTTTCGGTTTCCCTACCCAGGATGTCCCGTGAATTACCTGACGTTGCAGGTTGGAACTATCAACGATATCAAAATCTACGATTCCGATACGTCCGATTCCGGCGGCGGCTAAGTACAGTAAGAGGGGTGAACCGAGTCCTCCGGTACCGATACAGAGAACACTCGCCGCTTTGAGGCGTTTTTGTCCCTCTAGTCCAACTTCCGGCAAGATTAGGTGTCGAGAATATCGTTCGTATTCTTCTTTGGTTAGTTGGATTTCTTCCAGATTGGGATTTAACATGGCAATTTGGTAAGATTAGCGATCAGTGATTGGGGAAGTTTTGACCCTGCACTTGGTTCGAGGGCATGGCGCGTGACCCTTAGCTTCGTTCAAGGGCATGGTGCGTGAGTTAACCTCCCCAGCTTACTCAGCTTCCCCAGTTCCCAGACGTGCCATGGCACGTCTCTACATTGCTCCCCCGTTCCCCGGTTCCTCTACCGTGATCATATCTTCAGGCTGAAACTGGTGATGGGGATCGAGAGTCCAGCTTCTCAGGTCAGAAGCTATACCCTGTTGAACGGAAATTATAATATACGAATAATGATGCCATGCGATCGCCCGATCAAATTCTGAGGGAATGGCTGGATGGTCAGGATGAGAGTGATAGATCCCAATGATATCTAATTCGCGATCGCGTGCCTGCTTTTGAACCCTCAACATCACCTCTGGGGCAATGCTAAACTGATTCCGTTTCGTCCCTGACTGACGGGGTGAACCATTTACCCCTTGAAAGGCTTCCGCCGCCTGAGTATCCCAAGCGTTTTCTGTGGGTGAGACTTCAACCAGCGTTTTTACCTCTCCCTTAATTTGACCTAATAACAAACCACAGCATTCTTCTGGGTATGTGCTTTCGGCGTGAGTTTTCATCCTCTGAACCTGGTCAGCGCTAATTTTAAGTAAATAGTTCGGGAAATGCTCTGGGTTTTCCATAGATTTCCAAGTAAATACGGCTTAATTTAATTTGAACAGGACAACAAAAGCCTCGCTCTTAAGGAATGCAATAGGGATAGAGATTAATAAGAATTGTGTATACTTTGCAGTTCGACTTACCTCGAATAAGCATAATTTACGCTAAACTAAAATTAGGCAATACTAATTTATAATACTTCTTAATTTATTTGAAATTATGGCAAAAACACTCCCACCAAACAATCCTGCTTATACGGCTTTCCTTGAAGAGTTTACCAGCTATACGACCGAGGCTTTACGGCATCAAAATCCGGCAGTGAGTGATTCATTGAACCGGAGGCAGATTCCTCCTAGCCAGGTACGCCCTCTTGAGAGATCTTACCAAATTTCCTTGAAACTCGGTGATGATTTGCCGCTCAACCCCATCAAAAAACAAATCTTACAACAGATCGATGCCGTTGTCTATTTTCTCCGAGATTTTCATATTGGGGTACTGGGTCAGCGCACCAGTCTATTTCATCTTTATGAGGTTGAGATTCAAGTCGAATCCCATCTGCGCTATCAATTAACGTTTGAATCGGGCAAACTGTTGATTCAAATTCCCTACTGGCAGATGGCAGTTTTGGATCGCTACCTGCCTTATCAGAAATTAAAATATCGCTGGCATCGCGGCAACCATTTACCCAGGTTTTCGCACATTCGCAAAATTTGGTGGTTAGTTGATCCGATTGGAGAATTACGGTATAACCTCCGCTCCATGCTGGTGTTGGCGATTCAAAAGCAAATTTTGGGAATTGATAAGCTTTTTGTAAAATTTAATTTACTGGATAAGGGGAACCAAAAACATCGAGCGGTTCAAGGTGATAATCAAAACCAAACAGAACTTAAGAATCACGCGATCGCGTTCCTTAAGGCAACAGTTAAGGAAGAAAAGTTAGGTGTGAATCTCGATCTCGTACTTGAGAATCAGGATGACGCTACAATCGCGCAGTTATTGGCAGTCTACAAGAAAAATTTGGCAGACATAGACCAGATGGAGGAATTAATTGAAACCGGGGCATTTACCTTACAAGAGAAGCTAAATGAAGAACAATCTCAAGTTGATATCAAAATGTTTGGCTTTGTCAATGTGGGGAACTATCATCGGATTGATGTGGCAGTCAATGTGAGTAAAGATTATCTTAAAAAATATGTGGATGTGATTCCTCGCAAAACTGAGATTAAAGCCGTCCAGTTTGGCTTTGTCAATGTTTACACTGTAGATGATATTACCGTAAAACCAAATTTTCATGGGGCGTTGACACTCAATTTTGAAACGGCGGCGTTGGAGAGGGCTTTAAAGGAATTAGAATTAGTGCAGTAAGTGTTGGTCATTCGTCCTTTGTCATTTGTCCTTGGTCTTTTGTAAGAGGTTGAGGCTGGTTGACAAAACTAGCGTGGACGTGCTGTTTTGTTGTGTCCGACTACTTAGAGTATTTTGGTTTATTTATAGATTAACAAGAACATGGAACGTGGTTTACTCTGGTTACCCTTACTCGCTATATTTATTTGGCTAGCTTGGTCAGGTTGGAATGAATATCAAAAAGTTGAGGCATATCGTGTATGGGCAGAACAATTTGAACGGGCAAAATATGATATTTATGCGGTACTGGGACAAAAGGGAAAGAATCTGACCTGGGGAAAACCGACTCGTTCGGGTCCGGTGGATATAGAAACCTTTTCTCTGAATGATGTCCAAAGCATTAAACTGGTAGTTGATGGGCAAATTGTTACCTTAGAGAATCCGCCCAAAAAAGGTCGCGCGATCGCACTAGAGTTTCTTCTCCCAGAATCCACAGTTCAGGTTCCGTTTACCGAAGTTCCTCTGGCGGTGGAGTGGGGAAAATTTCTCCAGAATTATAAATAACCTTTGTCGGAGTAAATTTCACCAAGTAGCGACGAAGAGAGTCACCCTACAATGATGTCTGATACCATGTCTAACCTCACCTAGCATAGATTTGACGGTGAAATTGGGCGCACGTCGGTGCGCCCCTACAATTCTAATTCACCAAATTAGGTGTGCCACGCCACTAGAGAAAACCAAACCCGCCCTGACTATTACACAATGGCTGTATTAAGCTGTATTAATCTTTGTTACTTTTTCCGGTTCCCGGTTCTTCCTTCCCTGTCTAGTAACAAATGACCAATGACCAATGACGAATGACAAATTGGAACGCTAAGTCCTGAAATTCGTCTTTAAGAATAATAGTTCTGGTGCTTTTTATATGAAACCTATCTTACCTATTTTGGCGATTATCGGATTACTCCAGAGTTGCACCACCCCGGTGAACATTTCCTCTCAAGCCATCAGGAATCCCGCTAATTGCCCTAGCCAAACTGAACCCCTACCGATCGCGTCTGCTAATGATGAGGGACTGTATCAGCAATTTGATTATCACATTCACGATATTATTACAGATGCTGATACGATTACCTTCCAGACGCAGCAGTATGATATTGTATTTTGCCGATTTGATCGCACTTGGACAGTAGAACCGGGAACGTTAGCCCCTGAATTCCAGACAGCTAATAATCCTGAACAATTCTCAGAAAATATCCAGAACCCTCCCTATCAAACTATTGAACTGAACGGAAAATCTTATCAATATCGCGTCATTCTCGAACCGAATCCCTTTGGCAATGAAGCGCAAGGAATTGAACCCGAAACGGTTGTCTTTGAACTAATTACTCCCAATAGCGAACAACCCCAACGTCACCCCCTCTATACCTTAGACCAGGTAAGGCAGGCTGAAGTCGGATTTTCCTTGGGAGTTCCTCGAATTACCTCCGCCCTCAGTTATGCGGATCGCCTATTTTGGTCCGTCGCATCGGAACAAGGGGAAGGATTTAGTGGTATCGCCACGATGGTTGGTTACAATCCCGATATTAATGAGTTGGTGGCGATTCAACCTGAAGAAATTCAAGGGCAACAAATTACTGATTTTGTCATCGCCGGAGATCCTAGCAATCCAGTCTTTTGGCTGGGAACTCAAATCAGTGGCGAAGGGAATCCCTATCTATCCGGAATGGAATTAGTCGCCTATCGTCCTTCTCCCCCTAGTCTCAAATCCGGAACAATTACTTCCTACACCGTCCGCAATAGTCCGATTATTGGGGCAATTCCTGATCAACTGCACTTAGAAGGCGATCGCCTCTGGGTGGGAACCGGAAACGGGGTTTGCCAGGTTCGTTGGCAAGGGGCAGATAATCCTGGAAATTGGTCGTGTTGGCGATTTGCAGCAAAGGCGAAACTACCGAGTCAGGGATTACCGATTTACCGCCGTTTATTAGCGGAAACTCCAGCCGTTACCCTTGACCCAGATCAGGTGGGAGACACGGTAGAGGTGTTATGGTGGTCTCCGTTGGACTACCAAACCCAAAAAGGGCGGTATGAAGTTCGGTATGAGAATGGCTTTACCGTCACCTTAGACGAGGGGACGAGTTCTTGGTCTGAGAAATATGGGTCATCATGGCAACCTCGTCCCTGGCAACCACCTTTATACTGGGCGGGACACGAATGGCATTGGCAAGGCGATCGCTTTGTGCGCGGTTTTGATCAAGTCGCCCTAAATTTCTTTGGTGGTGGACCTCTGGGAATTGTATCCGATCAGGATCAATGGACAGGGGAAAAGCCTGCCAATATGAACGTCTTGCGGGGTGATCTGAACGTAGTGGAATTAACAGAAACGACCACTAAGCTGAATTACCATTCAGGTTGGGTGGAGGAAGAGTTCCTCAATCCTTATTTCACCGTAGTACCCCAAAATCGTCCCTTCAATCCTCGTCCCAATCCTTTGGATGATCTTTAATCATGAACTAAATAGAAGTATAAGTAGGTCAGTGGAAATAAACTATTGCCAACGAACGACTGTTTTCCCTATTCATCTTTTACTCTACAATTTTGATTAACCAAGCCGTATTGGGTTAACCACAGGATTTGATGTATGAGCCAAGCCTTACAAGAGATGCAGTGTAGTGCAGGAGCAACCTTTGATCCAGCCCAGGTGCAAGTACCAGCCAGTTTCGGCAATGATGCAGCCGCCCTACAAGCAGCGCGTCAAGGGGTGGCTTTAGTTGACTTATCCCATTGGGGACTGCTGAAAATCTCCGATGAGGATAGACTGCGCTTTTTGCATAATCAAAGTACCAATGATTTCCAAAACCTGAAACCAGGACAGGGTTGTGATACCGTTTTTGTGACCTCAACTGCCCGTACTATTGATCTGGTAACCGCTTACGTTACTGAAGATGCGGTATTACTATTGGTATCTCCCAATCGGCGTCAACAGTTACTAGAATGGTTGGATCGCTATATCTTTCCCATGGATCGGGTGGAATTGGGAGATATCTCGAATGAGACTGCTATTTTTAGCCTAGTTGGACCCGAAAGTGATACCCTTTTGACCAAGCTAGGTGTGCAGTTGTCGATTGGTGAGGCGTATGCCAGTCATCAACACCTCACGCTAAATGATATTGAAGTGCGAATTGCTAGAGGCAGTGGTTTGGCACTCCCTGGATATACCCTAATTGTCCCCGCCAGCGATGCGGCACAGCTTTGGCAAACCTTAACTACCACCGATACTACACCAATGGGCGATCGCGTATGGCAGCAGTTGCGAATTGAACAAGGGCGTCCGCTTCCTGATTATGAACTGACAGAGGATTACAATCCCCTAGAAGCGGGCTTGTGGACTACGATTTCCTTTGATAAAGGATGTTACATCGGTCAGGAAACGATCGCGCGATTAAATACTTACAAAGGCGTCAAGCAGCAGTTGTGGGGAGTGCGTTTACCAGCACCTGTGGAACCGGGAACCGTAATCACCATGGATGGGGAAAAAGTCGGCAAGTTAACCAGTTGTACGCCAACGGAACACGGTTGCATCGGTTTAGCCTATATCCGCACTAAAGCTGGGGGTGTTGGGCTTAAGGTTAAGGTGGGAGAGATTGAGGGTGAAGTTGTGGATGTTCCCTTTTTAACCCACGAGTACCAGGGGAGTTAGTAGGGGCGGGTTTAGCCTTTAATTGTTGTATCTACCGATAACCTTTCAACAAAACCCGCCCTTGTTTTCTTATATAGCAGTAGACACATCGATTAGGACAAACCAAAAGGCTAACCTGCACCTGTTGGGTTTCTTTCCTCAATGTTGGGTTTCGTTCCTCAACCCAACCTACAAAGGTGAATTGGTCTCCTGTCTTTCTGGAGTTAATGATATTTCTGATAAAGCATCACCTTCACAGGTTGTCCGTCTTTGAGATGCCGTTCTACTACGGCGGGGACTTCATCGGGGTGAACCCGACAATACCATGTTTCTTCGGGTAAAACCACGACCATCGGACCATTGCCACATTCTCCCAGGCAACGGCTACCGCTAACTATCACCCCATTAACAGGTAAAGCCTGAAATGCTGCCAAGACTTTGGCTGCACCTTGTTTGCGGCAAGTACGGTGCTGACATACCAGTATTTGTCTTGTCGGTTGTTGTGACAAAGGTGCTGACATATCAGTATGGGACTGAACAGTTTGTCTCAATTGTAACGATGCAGATACCTTTCCTGGAACATAAGACCAAGGACAACGGACAAAATATTAAGCTTTGTGAAGACAATTGTTAAGCTGTATTTCAAAATGAGCCGCGATCGCACATTGCGGATGAAATCGCCAAAAGTCCGTGATACCATGCAATCCGTACCTCGAAAACGATTGGGAGAAAACATGCCTGCACTAAGGGTTGCAGTTGTTGGTTCAGGACCTGCTGGCTCGTCTGCCGCAGAGACTTTAGCAAAAGCCGGAATCGAAACCTACTTGTTTGAGCGCAAGCTAGACAATGCTAAACCCTGTGGCGGAGCCATTCCGCTCTGTATGGTTAGTGAATTTGACCTGCCACCTGAAATTATTGATCGGCGAGTCAGAAAGATGAAGATGATCTCGCCATCGAATATAGAGGTGGATATCAACCTGGTAAAAGAAGACGAATATATTGGCATGTGTCGCCGGGAAGTCCTAGATGGCTTCATGCGGAACCGCGCTGCCAAGCTGGGTGCAACTTTAATTAATGGCACTGTTCATAAACTCGATATTCCCACAAGTAATACACAACCCTATACCCTTCACTACGCTGACCATTCCGATGGGAGTCTCAGTGGCGTACAAAAAACCCTGAAAGTAGACCTAGTGATTGGGGCTGATGGCGCGAATTCCCGCGTGGCTAAGGCAATTGACGCCGGGGACTACAATTATGCGATCGCGTTCCAAGAGCGGATTCGCCTACCAGGGGACATGATGAACTACTACGAAGACCTGGCAGAAATGTATGTAGGTAACGACGTTTCTCCTGACTTCTACGCTTGGGTCTTCCCCAAATACGACCATGTTGCCGTTGGCACGGGTACGATGAAGGTGAACCAAGCCAAAATTAAAAAGCTACAGGCAGGGATTCGCGCTCGTGCAGCCAAGAAACTCGTCGGTGGTGAAATCATCAAAGTTGAGGCACACCCGATTCCAGAACATCCCAGACCTCGCCGAGTCGTGGGTCGAGTGGCTTTAGTTGGAGACGCGGCGGGAACGGTTACGAAATCGTCGGGTGAAGGGATTTACTTTGCCGCCAAATCAGCACGGATGTGCGCCGAAACCATTGTCGAAACTTCTAATGGCGGAACTCGCATTCCCACGGAAGATGACCTCAAGCTTTATCTCAAGCGCTGGGATAAGAAGTATGGCATCACCTATAAGGTGCTGGATATTCTGCAAACCGTCTTCTATCGCTCCGATGCGACTCGTGAAGCGTTTGTAGAGATGTGTTCAGATCTGGATGTGCAGCGACTCACATTTGACAGTTACTTGTACAAAACAGTTGTACCTGCTAATCCTTTAGTGCAGCTTAAAATTACTGCCAAGACGATTGGTAGTCTGTTGCGCGGAAACGCTTTAGCACCGTAATCCTTTCTCTTGTCATCATCACAAGGGCGGCGGGGATGTGCATTCGCGTTGAGGATGTTCTCCTAGCCGCCCTTATTGTCTATATCAGATGTTAAATATTAAGTTCTGATAAAGCAAATCGTGATATCTATAAAGTTTTTATAAAGATGACCATTTTTTATTGGCAATCAGCAAATTAGGGGCTTACTATAAAAGTGCTGGTAAATTCAACTCACTTATTCAACCAGCGAATCCTATACAGAAGCTCTAACTGAACTATCTATCTAATCCTAAATCTATTCCTTGGGAGTCCCCTCTTTTCTAGTAAAAGGGGGGATTCTTAGTAGAGACGTTGCATGCAACGTCTCTACAGGGTTTTGGCGATTGACTAACGGTGTTTCTTGATAACCTCTTGCTATTTCACGCTCGATATAGTACATTTGTACCAAATTACAGCGTGATCCTCATGAAAACACTGCAAACCGGACTTCAATTCCTGCGTTCCCAGTTCATGCAGCGTCAACCCCCTCGCGTCTTAAAAAAGCCACCTCGCAGGCGTTACCGTTCCCCTTACCCAGTTCCCCGAAAGGCAATCAAGGCATCCCCTCAACCCGTGAAGTCTCAACCGCCTTTATCCTTTGAGCTTGATTCGTCTGTGCGGATGCTACAGCAACGAACTAGAGACGGATGGAAACAGTTAGAGTATCAAGCATCCCATATTAATCAGCTATCAACAGAGTTAGAAGCCGCCTTGTTAGAACTCAAAGCGATCGCGTCACAAGTTAATGCGGATTGGACAACACTCCAAAAGGTTCAGAACTCGTCAACACAGGCGATTATCCCTAATGTTTGTGAATATCAGATCACGAAGTTACCTTTGGTGCAGTACAAACCATCGGGTGCATTTCTACTGACGTCGCGATCGGTCGATTTATTCAAAGCTGAACGGGAAGCCACTGTATTAGCACAAGTCTTGCGGCGTCGTACTCGACGTAAACGATTGAAACGTTAAGCTATTCAGCATTTAAACCTTAATGTCAATAACGACGAAATCCTTGGTGTGCGAGCATCTGGCTCGCTACTAATACCCCATTAAAATGCATGACAGCTTATCCCAGTTATCAAGGAGGTTAACTAAGGGGATTTGGTATAACTTATTAAGACGGCGAATGTTCGTCTAACCAACGTTCCAAATCCTCTAAACGATTTAAATCTAAAATCTCCTCGGTTAAATTTTCTAACTCTTGTAAAGGCAAGCTTTCAATTTTGGTACTTATCGCCTCTGGCAGTTCTCCAAAACGCTTTTTAAGTAGACGCATAACTAGAGCGATCGCTTCTTGCAAACGTCCTTTCTCTCTTCCTTTTGCTTCCCCTTGTTCTGCTGCATACGTTATCCGCCCTTTCTCATCCTGCAACATGATCCCTCGCCGTTCCACAATGTCTAACTCTTCTGAGGTCATTTTGGCTTGGTTGGCAATGTTTAAAGCCACTTCTATCTCAGCTACTTCCCCTAAACTATCAGGGATGTTATCTAGATGAGCTGCTTCTTTAAGGAAGTAAATCCATTTATCGCTCAAACTTGTTAACTCTGATAAGCTTTTGTGGAATTTCGGGAGTTCTACGAAAATTAACTGTAATTCTGGATCAGGATATTCAAACTTATGATTTTTTTCCTGAAAAACAAACTGATTGATTACATCTTGGCTAGCATTGAACAAAACAAAATCGGTTATCGTTACAGCGATAACTGGGTTGAGAGTTAAATAATTTTCTCCGATTCCTAATTGATTACTATACGCTTTAGCCAGATTGTAGACGACCCGTTTGCTAAAAGCTGTTACCCGCGCTATTTGCATTTCAATAATAACGACTGAACCATTAGCTAGAACAGCTTTTATATCTAAATAAGTATCTTTTATGCTCATTGCCTGACCCGGATTATAGGGATTGACAATGGTTAACGATTGAATAGTTTTATTCCCTCCATAAATAATCGCGTTGAGAAAGCTAATTAAAATATCT
Source organism: Coleofasciculus sp. E2-BRE-01 (assembly GCF_040221695.1). Lineage (NCBI taxonomy): Bacteria > Bacillati > Cyanobacteriota > Cyanophyceae > Coleofasciculales > Coleofasciculaceae > Coleofasciculus > Coleofasciculus sp. E2-BRE-01. The sequence goes on from NZ_JAVKEA010000111.1 coordinate 37,415, forward strand.
TTGCTCTGTTCAGAACCAAATATTTTTTTCAAGGCATAATCGACTTTAGGGCTGATAAATTTCATAGATTTATCCCGGTTAAGCCTGAAGTTAAAGGATCGCTAGTAATCTTATTTTAGTAGTAAACCAGCGTGGCGGCTTTTCTGTTGGGTTGTGGTTATCCTGATGCTATCAAAAAAACAATAGGGAACCTGGCGCGTGCGTAGGGGCGGGTTTCACTATTTATCTTTTTAGTTGCACCCAAATGTGACTAAACCCGCCCCGCCTTTCTCCGGTGAACGATCTCAACACCATTAGTTTTTCGAGCATAGGTATATTTATATCGCAACCATAGGCTTTAACCTATGCAAGTGGTGGGCGATCGCGGTGAGTGTAATCACTGCTACAAAAATTAATCTTTATTTACAACAATCTTGCCGGAGTTCACCAAACCTGCGATCGCACGTTCTCTAACTGACGTAAATCTAGGGTTTTTGGGGATCAGGGTGGATCAGACTGAAAGGATGCGATCGCGTCAAACCCCACCTATATCCCCGATTTCCCGTCAGCGTTGAGCTGGAGTCAGGTTGCTAGCGTGAGCCAGCTTAGTCAGGCTTGAAGTCTATTCCTGTATTTTTGCTTTTGTTCATATTTATTTTAAAAAAATACACAAAATTGGAATAATTTGATTAAATTGGCTTCATAGGCAATCTGAAGCGATAAAAGCCTTTAAGCATTGATAGGCGTTATCTGATTTAGATTTAAAGCCCATCCCATTCCCACACCCCCTTTCATTTCTCAGGGAGTTATGTCAATAATGCGATTAGCAGGCAGTAAGCAACGGCTGACGACTCAGCCCAAGCCTAGATGCCAGCTCATTTAATAGCTACGACAACATTCCAGTTTTGATCCAAACGATAGGAGACGACGAAGCGTGAAACTCTCAGTTTATGGAAAAGGCGGTATTGGTAAGTCCACAACAAGCTGTAATATCTCCGTAGCTTTAGCCAGACGCGGCAAAAAGGTGTTGCAAATTGGCTGCGATCCGAAACATGACAGCACCTTTACCCTGACAGGCTTCCTCATTCCCACGATTATCGATACGCTTCAGGAAAAGGATTATCACTACGAAGACGTTTGGCCCGAAGACGTTATCTATAAAGGTTATGGCGGCGTTGATTGCGTCGAAGCAGGTGGACCACCCGCTGGTGCAGGTTGCGGTGGCTACGTTGTCGGTGAGACAGTGAAGCTACTCAAGGAACTTAATGCGTTTGACGAGTACGATGTAATTCTATTTGACGTTCTCGGTGACGTCGTTTGTGGGGGATTCGCTGCACCTCTAAACTATTCCGACTACTGCATGATCGTTACCGATAACGGCTTTGATGCGTTATTTGCGGCGAACCGAATTGCGGCGTCTGTACGTGAAAAAGCCCGTACCCACCCCTTACGCCTAGCTGGGCTGATCGGGAATCGTACCTCGAAGCGGGATCTAATCGACAAGTATATTGAAGCTGTACCCATTCCCGTGTTGGAGATTCTGCCTTTAATTGAAGATATTCGCATTTCGCGGGTTAAAGGGAAAACCATTTTTGAAATGGCAGAAACTGATCCGTCTCTGACACCTGTGTGTGATTACTATCTGAATATTGCCGATCAAGTATTGGCACGTCCAGAAGGAGTCATTCCCAACGACTCCCCCGATCGCGAGTTGTTCTCTTTACTGTCTGACTTCTACCTGAATCCTCAAAAACCCAAGGTAACGTCAGAGGAAGAAGAACTTGACCTGATGATGGTTTAGTCATTGGTCATTGGTCATTGGTCATTGGTCATTGGTTATTGTCATACCCATTGGGTTTCAGCAACGACACAGAAGAAATACATGGATTTGTAGGGGCGGGTTTTACCCTGATCGGATGCAAGAAACCTTCCCAGTCAGTAAACCCGCCCGAATCCTACGTGTGATCAAGAAGACTAAAGGGTATGAGTCCATTAACCATCAGTGACTGTTGACGTCTTATATCGATACTTGTAGAGACTTCCCCAAAAAACGAGGAGAGGAGAATTAATTATGACTGCGCTTCAAAACCCCCAATCGCTAGAGTTTGAATGCGAAACTGGAAATTACCATACATTTTGCCCGATTAGCTGTGTAGCTTGGCTTTATCAGAAGATTGAAGATAGTTTCTTCTTAGTCATTGGCACCAAAACCTGTGGTTATTTCCTGCAAAATGCCATGGGGGTGATGATTTTTGCTGAACCCCGTTATGCGATGGCGGAATTGGAAGAAGGAGATATTTCCGCCCAACTGAATGACTACGAAGAACTGAAGCGGTTATGTTTACAGATTAAGCGCGATCGCAACCCCAGTGTCATTGTCTGGATTGGCACCTGCACCACCGAAATCATCAAGATGGATTTGGAAGGCTTAGCGCCGAAGTTGGAAAGCGAGATTGGGATTCCCATTGTAACAGCGCGGGCGAATGGGTTGGACTATGCGTTCACTCAAGGGGAAGATACTGTTCTGGCGGCGATGGCGCACAAATGTCCGAAAGAAGCACCCAAGGTAGAAGCCGAAAAAGAAGAACGGAATGCAATTTCCAAACTCCTCAACTTCGGACGCCAGAAAGAAGACGTTGCGGCGGAAGAATCGGAGTATGTGGATCATCCTCCCCTAGTATTATTTGGATCGTTACCTGACCCCGTGGTGACGAACCTTACCCTAGAACTGAAGAAGCAAGGAATTAAAGTTTCTGGTTGGTTACCCGCGAAGCGCTACACCGAACTCCCCGTAATTGAAGAAGGGTATTATGTCTCTGGTGTCAACCCCTTCTTAAGCCGCACCGCCACCACCTTAATGCGTCGCCGCAAGTGTAAATTAATTGGCGCACCGTTCCCCATTGGTCCCGATGGAACTCGCGCCTGGATTGAAAAGATTTGTTCCGTATTTGGAATTGAACCGAAAGGGTTAGATGAACGGGAAGCGCATATTTGGGAAAACCTGGAAGAATATGTCAAGTTAGTACGCGGTAAGTCGGTTTTCTTCATGGGGGATAACTTGCTAGAAATATCCCTGGCTCGTTTCTTAATCCGCTGTGGGATGACTTGTCCAGAAATTGGCATTCCCTACATGGATAAGCGGTATCAGAAGGCGGAATTGGATCTGCTGGAGAAAACCTGCCATGAGATGGGAGTACCGACGCCAAAGATTATTGAGAAACCAGATAACTACAATCAAATTCAGCGGATTTATGAGTTGAATCCGGACTTAGTAATTACCGGAATGGCACATGCGAATCCCTTAGAAGCGCGAGGAATTAATACCAAGTGGTCCGTTGAGTTTACATTTGCTCAGATTCACGGCTTTACGAATGCGCGGGATATTCTGGAGTTAGCCACTCGTCCCCTGCGTCGCAATAACAGCCTCAAGGATTTGGGTTGGGATAAGTTGGTGAAAGAAGAAGCGAAGGTTTGATCTCTCCTCCTTTGAGATCTCTCCTACCCCCCGGAATCCGGGGGGTTTATTTGTTAGTTTTGTTTGTAGTAGCCACTTTAGTGGCTGAAAAAGATTTATCCGCAAGCTTACTCAGAATACACAATTACCTGAAGGTCTTGATGTAATCGCTGATGGTAGAGAGGTGAGCGGTACTCACTCACCAACCCATCACACAATCTACCCCAGTTGAGAAATGCCATTTACAGAATTTGTGGAAAAATTTCTCACCAGTGGATGGGTGTACGCTGGGAAGAAGGAAATAAGATAGGGATAAGAATTAAAAGCCATGTTTCCAGAGCAACCCACAAACAACGATATCGAACTTTGGCAGAAAGTGTTTGACCAAGAAACTGCCTATATTCAAGCTCGCCAAGACTTCCTCAATAATTCTCCTGACCGAATCGGATTCATCAAGAAAGCTTTACACAATCCCACTGAAAGAGGTACAGCACTGAGACTCATAGAGTATCTAAAACTCGAAGAGCGTCAAAATTTGTTTAATGATTTGCTTGATTTAGCCAGTGTCTCTCAGTCCAATATTGAACTTTGCCAGAAAGTTATTCTTTCGCTCCCTAAAAATTGGCTTTTAGCCAATATCGGAAAGAGGGCTGAACCCTTACTCCAAGATGGAACAGACGAAGAGTATAGACGATTACTAGAATTATATCTCGATATTGATAGAGAACTTGCTAAAAGGCTTGCTCAGAGAGCAGTAGAACATGATGATCCAGATATTCGTGAAGTCGGGGAAGATTTCCAGAACTACCTGGAGAATCAGCATACTACTCTATCAGCAATTTAATCCGCGATCGCTCTTAACAAATCTAAGATACGGGAGAATAAAAAAAGATGAGTGTTGTAATTCCAAATGAAATCGTCAAAGCCAGTGGAATGTCAGCAGAAGAGTTGTTTTACGACTAATTTGTAAATCAAAATTGAGGTTTAATATACATATCCCATACTTGTTTCAACTGCTCCGCATCGGCTTGAGAGAGTCGCCCAATTTTCGCCAGTAACAAAGACTGTTCGAGGCAGTCTAGTCGAGACAAACGTACCGTTGAAGCAACCCGTAGACCACTTGCTGACCAATCATTAAGAGGTACATCAGTCTGTGTGCGAGGTTTTGCTGATGTGACTACTGCTGCCACTATATCATCCCCATCTACCCAAAGTACCAATATGGGACGCTTTTTAGAACCGCCACCGCTTGTGAATGGAATATCTGCCACCCAAAACTCACCGGGTTGGATAGTCGTCATAGAGTCCCTCGTCTTCTGGGGCGTAACCGTTTAAAAAAGCATTATGCTGGCGGATAACAACTGGTGTATTCTCTTCTTCTGTAAATGGTTCAATGGTAATTAACCAACGACCCGCCCCAATGCTTTCAACTAAAGAGTCTGGAAGAGCCAATGGCTCTCCTGTTTGGAGTTCAATTTCATACGTTAGTTTAATCAATTTACTAAGCATACTATTTATTTTTACTCGGTTGACTAATCCCCTGTATCTCCAACGGGTAAACCTGATGATTCTAGATAACACTATAGCGTTTCCCGGTCTGGTGAGCTACTGTGCCAAGGGCGCAAGCCTTGCGCCCCTACAATTTGGTGTACCGCATTGGCTGGGGAACTGCTATATTGCGTAAAGTGGGAAGGGAGTAACTAAATTGGTGCGATCGCGTCTGGGGTAATTGCGTTTGTCTGTCAATAGAAGCCAATGGCAAATGACGATGATTATGTCGTCAAAAAACAGTCTACGCTCTCTTTAGAGATAACTAATTCCTAAACTTCTGCTAAGATATTACGGATTTATTAATCAAAAGTAGTATATAAACAAAGAACTTGATAAAGTTATACATTAATTTAACTATCAATGGAGTTATTCTCGTTGATGGTATCTTGAGGTCTGAGGAGTTAGTATGTCAAAAATCCCGATTCAGATAAGTGTAGCCCTAGCAACTTTGATGACTGGTGGTATCGCCAGTGCGACGGTGCAACCCCCAATTGAACCCATGGAGTTCGATCGCACTCCCACCACAATGCCGATCGCACAAGCGCAATTGCTGGATCAATTGTGGCAACAGGTGAGCCAGTTACGGGGTGTGGGAAAATATCGTGAGGCGATCGCGATCTTAGAGCGGATTGTGCAGATTCAGCCAGATGCGTTCTTGGCGTGGTACTGGCGCGGTGAAATATTCAGCAGTTGGGGACAGTACGAAAGCGCGATCGCATCCTACGATGAAGCGATTCGACTTCAACCCAGTTATCTTTTAGCTCAGTATCAGAAAGGACAAGCCTTATACCAACTCCAACGCTATCAGGCGGCGGTGACAACTTGGCAACAAACCTTACGCTTAAACGCTGAATCGGAGTATGAACAAACCTTAATCACTACAGTCATACCCAAGCAAATTGCCCAAGTGCTGTCATCTGAGTTGCGACAGTATAATCAGGCGCTCTCCATCTATGATCAACTTTTGCAAATTGATGAGCAGATGGCGTCAGTTTGGGTAGATCGCGCCGCCGCACTGTATAAACTGGAACGGTATCAAGACGCGGTAGCCAGTTGTGATCAAGCCTTAGAACTTGAACCGCGAAACGCCCTCGCCTGGAAAAGACGGGGATTAGCACTGTATCAATTAGAGCGTTACGAACAAGCGATCGCGTCTTTAGAACGGGCGGCGAGTTATGATGCAACTGATTTAGAAGTAACCACCTTACTCTCTATTCTTACCACCTCTGGCGAATCTACCACCGAAGTTCGTGGCGCCCAACAGCGACTTGTAGCGCTGCAAACAGAGATTCGCACCGCCGAAGCCCGATTAGAGACGTTGCGGAATGAACGCCAAACCCTAACCGCCCAATTTGAATCCTCCCAATCCCAAGTACGTCAATCGCAACAGCGATTAGTCGCCCTGCGCGAAGAAATTCAAACCGCCCAAACTCAACTCGAATCATTCCAAGTGGAAATTCGGGAATCTCGCCAACAGTTAGTCGCCATTCGAGAAGAAATTGAAACCACCCAAGCCCAACTCGAATCCTCGCAAGCGGCGGTGCGCCAATCTCAACAGCGGTTAGTTGAAGTGCGAGAGGAAGTGAGTAGCGCTCAAGCCCAACTGACATCACTCCAGAGTGAACGCCAAACCTTAGAAGCGAGACTGGTTGAGGTACGGGAGGAAATTGAAACATCTCAAGAACGCCTGGAAGCCTCTCAAGCATCTGTGCGACAATCTCAACAACAGTTAGTTGCAGTTCGAGAAGAGATTAACACCGCCCAAGTCGAATTGACATCACTCCAAAGTGAACGCCAAAGTCGAGAGGCGAGACTGGTGGCGATACAGGAGGAAATTGAGACATCTCAAGAACGGCTGGAATCCTCTCAAGCATCTGTGCGACAATCTCAACAACGATTAGTCGAAGTGCGAGAGGAAGTTAGTAGCGCTCAAGCCCAACTGACATCACTCCAGAGTGAACGCCAAACCTTAGAAGTGAGACTGGTTGAGGTACGGGAGGAAATTGAAACGGCTCAAGAACGCCTGGAAGCCTCTCAATCTTCGGTGCGACAATCTCAACAACAGTTAGTTGCAGTTCGAGAAGAGATTAACACCGCCCAAGTCGAATTGACATCACTCCAAAGTGAACGCCAAAGCTTAGAAGCAAGACTGGTAGCGGTACGGGAGGAAATTGAAACGGCTCAAGAACGTCTGGAATCCTCTCAATTGTCTGTACGCCGCTCTCAACAACGGTTAGTTGAAGTTCGACAAGAGGTTAGCACCGCCGAAGCCAGAGTTGAGTCACTTCAGAGTGAACGGCAAAGCCTAGAAGCACAACTGGTAGCGGTACGTGGCGAAATCGAAACCGCTCAAGAACGCCTAGAAGTTTCTCGTCGTGAATTCAGCACTGTACAACAGCGTTTAAGTACCCTGCAAGCAGAAATCCAAACCACGGAACAACGAATCGCGACGGCTCGAACTGAGTTGCGTCAGTTAGAAGAGCGCAAGACAGTGGAAGCGGAAACATTACAGACTCTGCAAGTTCAGTATTGCGGTTTGCAAGAAGATTTAAGTGAATTAGAAGTCGCGATACGTCGAATTCGGGGAGAGTCCGCCGGAGCAGTTCAACGTTGTCGATTGTCGAATGTCGAATAATAGTGGTAGTAGGGGCGCAAGGCTTGCGCCCCATTCAATGGTCAAATTTATTCCACAATTTTAGCTGTAGGTTGGGTTGACGCCAGGAAACTCAACAGAGTCTAGGGCTAAAGCCCTTACTACAAGCCTGATTTAATACACCAATTAAGGTGTGTCACACCAGTAAGGGTACGACACGTCGTACCCTTACCGATGGTGGTTCAATTGCATGCAAAACCTATTAAGCAATTTCTCGCGAATCGTGATAACACCAAGCCAATACAGTCGCACCGACAATTAATTTAATCGCTTCTAAGAACCAATAGCCTTCATGCATCTCAACCATTCCGCTTGCCATACCCGTTGCTGGCTCAAACAGATTCAGTTGCATCGCTAGAGCGCTCATCTGGGGTGTCATGATGTAGGTATTAATGATAGCAATTGCTAACAGAAGCCCAGATAATAGGATCGACCAGCGTCGGACATGATGATAGAGATTAGATGTGCCACGTATTGCCAAAAGGCTGGTTAAAACTAAAGCGGCACAGAGTAACTCGATCCGATTAAACATCCAGAAAATCGAATAACCCGCACTGGCAAAACTGGCGTCGCTCAACATTCCAGCCGTTCCCAGAGTGGGCATGATCACGAAGTCTAGAATAAAGCTACTACTTAACCACAGACCCAAGACAAACAGAGCAATCGTTTGCCAGGTGGGTCGCTTGGCGCTAGTCCCTAAAATAGCATTCATAATTTTTTCCTTGAATTCCTCTGTTATTTTTAGCTTAACCAAGATTAGAGCAAAAAAATGTAAACTATTCTTGCAAATCACTCTCTTTAATGTTGCGTTTTTTAAAGTTGTCATTCGTCATTTGTCATTCGTTAGGAGACAAGGAAGGCGGGGCGGGTTTAGTCACATCTGGGTGAGGGTAAGCAACGATAGTAGTGAAACCCGCCCCTACACACTTTCCTAATGCCTCAGGCTAGATTGGAGTGGCAATGGCGATAATAGGGTGCATCAGATGGAATTCATAGAACCGGGAACAGGGTGGATCTTATCCGCTGAGGTGGACAGGTTATCGGGATACTCAGAGGGACTAGGGTTCAATCCAATCGAGGGAGTCAATGGCTTCCAAAACCGCGATCGCAGCCTTGTCGGTGAGGCGTATATCCCAGAGTTACTGCCACTTCCAGATATTGACGTTGAAGCGGCAATTCCGTTACTAGAGAGCCGCTTATCTAGCGTAGACGTTCCAGAGACATTAAATGCTGAATCAGAGAATGTGACAGGGCGAGATATCCTCACTGGGTTGGATCTGGGGAACGCCAATGGTGGTACTTTAGTATTCGTAGACGCTGGGATTGCAGACGCTGAAACCTTAGTGGCTGGGGTTGTCCCTGGGGCTGAGGTGGTTAGGCTGACACCCAATCAAGATGGAGTTAGCCAAATGACTCAGGTATTGGCACAACGTCAAGGACTCTCCAGTGTTCAGATTATCTCCCATGGTATGTCGGCAGGGTTGCAATTAGGCACAGGAGAGTTGAACCTGGATACACTGAATACTTATGCCAGTCAGTTGCAAACCTGGGCAGGGGCGTTAACAGCAGATGCTGATATCCTGTTCTATGGCTGTAATCTGGCAGCAACTGCGTCAGGACAGCAGTTCATCGAACAGGTGAGTCAGTTGACGGGCGCGGATGTCGCCGCTTCTAGCGATCGCACGGGGAGTGCAGCCCTGGGTGGTGACTGGGAGTTGGAAGTATCTCAGGGAACCATTGAATCCGATGTGGCGTTGCATAAGTGGGCGCAGTCGGCGTATCAGGCGGTACTGGATGCGGTGGATAATAATCTCACGGTTAATAGTGCCAGTTTTTTGGGGGGAAGTGGGGATGATAGTGGCAATGCGGTGGAAATTGCCCCAGACAGAACTATTGTGATTGGCGGGAATTTTGATTTAACACCGACTCAGAGTTTAGCAGATGGACAGGGGGCAGTCATCCGTTTGGATTCGACGGGACAAACGAGACTCTCAGTCACTCAGGTGGGTGCTGATGTGGATGACTTGGATCTCAATCGCAATAATAGCAACATAACGGTTGTCGGTGACTTTGGAGTCAAAACCCTCAATAGTGACGCCAGTCAGGTTCTCTGGAGTGCCAATCCCGGTAGCGCCCAACGAGTCGCGGTGGATCAACAAGGTCGGGTGGCTGTCCTGGCGGACGATCAGGTGACGGTTTATAATCCCCAGGGGACTCCCATCGGGAACTTTACTGTAGCCGGAACTCAGATTGCAGATGTGGCAATTGATAGTAATACCTCATCAGTATTTGTCACCGGATATCGACAGGTAAGTAATAATTTACAGCTTCCCTTACTCCGCAGCTATAGTTACACGGGTGAGATTAACTGGGAAAATTATAATTTTTCGGCTAATGAAGCCGCCGGAGAGAATTTAGGCGCAGATACGCGCGGGTTACGGGTGGCGATTGGACGAGATAATCAGCTTTACTTTGCCGGGAGTTTGGATGGCGGGAATAGCGTTTTTCAACGCGATCCCCAAACTATCAGCCAATCGGCTGGCAATATTAACATCGACAACTACACAAACACCTCGAACAGTGGTGGCGGGAAATTTGCCTATTTTGCCCGCATGAATCCGGCGACAGGAACTCTGGATCAGAGTCAGATTTTCCTCACCCGCCTTTCCAGTGGTAAAGGGAATTCCTTTGCGATTAATGCAATTACGGCGGATGCTAATGGCAGAGTTTATATTGGGGGTCAAGCGGGTGCTTCTTTACCCGATCGCAACGAGTTGCGAATTAATGGTACTCCTGTGGGACCTTACAGTGGCTTTGAGGGGGCAGTAATTGCCGTAAGTGAAGATTTCCAGCAACGGGAACTGGTGGGACTTTGGTCGGGAGGTAATCCATCGGGTTCTGAGGTGAATGGGGTGGCGGTGTTTGGAGATATCCGGGCGATGGTGTCCACAAATGCTGGTACGAATATGATTACGGTTAATCCGCTTCAGGGGACTTCGGGTGGAAGTCAGGATGCCTTTTTCTCGGTTTGGCAAAGTCCAGTAACTCCTGTTGGTAATCCGCCTACAGACATTGATTTAGATAATCAAACCGTTGCTGAAAATGCTTCACCGGGGACGGTTGTGGGTGAGCTTTCGACGATTGACCCAGATACGGATGATCGCCATACTTACACGTTAATTGATGATGCCGGAGGACGGTTTGCGATCGCTGAAAATCAATTGCTCGTTGCCGATGACGTTACATTAGACTTTGAGACTAATACAAGTTATCTGATTACTGTCCTCAGTACCGATACCGATGGCTTCTCTTTTGAAGAGAGCTTTGAAATTGCGATCGCGGATGTTGATGAAAATGATGATAACCCAACACCAACACCTACACCTACTCTACCCGTTGGTTTAGTGGATCTGGCACAAATTGGTTCAACTCAGGGCGTTTTCCAAGTGGGTGGAACTCCCGGAGAGGCGGTGCGCTTACAGTTCGACTGGACGTTCCGAGAAGCCCAGTTTAAAAATGAAGTCGGTGTCTTGCGAGTCGATGATGCGATGGGAACGGTGAATGGCGTGCGCCCTGGTGATCCGGGATATGCCCAGCAAGCCTTAACCCGTGCCGAACGTCAGGTATTATTTGCCCGAGGTGAAAATGTAGGTAAGGGTGTAGATTTGAGCCTCCAGGCGGGAGACTATTGGGTGTTTTATTTAATTCAGGATAGTACCAGGGCAGACTGGCTAGCCGAGAACCCGGATAATCGTCTAGATGGCGAAACCATTGCCTTTTTCTCCGTCACGGCGGCAAATCCTGATCAGTTTAACCATGTTCAACGCACCGAGTTGGGGGATGGGATGGTGCAACTGGCTTGGGAAGATCTCACGGGTGGCGGCGATCAAGATTTTAATGATGTTATCTTCAATGTGAGTAACGCCGATTGGACGGTGCCAGGGGAGTTGGGTGAGATGAGATCCCTGATTTTAAACTGGATGGCACAAGATAACCCGATTAATCATGAACTGGGTTTATTTTTGTTTGATCACCCGAATGGGCGAATCGGTAATTTATTCCCTGGTGATCCAGGATATGCTGCAGCTGCCCTGTCTCAGCCGAATCGCCAGGTTATCGTTGCACCGGGAGAGACGGGGAATGGGCAACGGACACTGAATGTGGAGAGCGATCGCGTTTTAGGATGGTATCTGATCCAAAACGGCACAACGGAACAGTTTTTACGGGAAAATCCCGACAATTTACTGGGGAATTCGCCCTTAGCCTTTTTCTCATTAATTGCCGCGAACCCCAACGCGATCGATAACTTCTGGCGACTGTCCCCCAATGAATTTGCCTGGGAAGACCTGACAAACGATAGTGATATCGACTTTAATGATGTAATGATAGGCATTCAGTTTGGCTAATTTTCTCTCTAATCGTTTCTACCCAAAAAGCACCATGAAAGCGACCTCCCTCACACCCCTGCAACGATTAAAAATCCCCCCCTATTGGCTTCTTGCCATCGCCGCTGGCTTAGTTGCCATTTACATGACACTCAGTTGGAAAGCCGGAGATGAAGCCCAGCTTGGCATGAGTGTTTTGTTTTGGCTAGCGGTTGGTTCCCTGCTTTGGGGCAAACGCCACGAGTTAAATCTGGAAAGTGGAGTTGTCCCTAGCATTATTGGAGCGCTAGTTATTGCCTTTGTCCTCTCGTATAGCGCCCACATCAGTGGGTTGAGGCTAACTAATGAAAATGTGCAGAGGTTAGCACCGCTACTGCGCCTGCTGCCGTTTATTTCTGCCATTGGTGTGGCGTTACTTGCCTCTGGGTTTAAAGCCTTCAAACAATACTGGCAAGAAATAACCATCCTGTTTTTTCTCGGTGGACCGGCAACAATTGCCTCATTTATACCGGATATTTCACCAATCACGGCTAAATTTTCGGCGTTCATGCTGTGGTATATGGGCTTTCAAGTCTATCTATACGATAAGGTCTTTATTAACCTACCTGATGGTGGCGTTAAGGTGTATCATGGCTGTTCCGGTATGGAAGCAATGACCTATGTGCTGGGACTATCGGTGATTTGTCTGATCATGTTTCCCATCAGTCGCCGCAAGCAGTATTTCGTGCCAATCATGGCGTTGGTTGTCGGATTTGTCGTCAATAGCTTCCGGGTGGCGTTGATGGCGGTGCTGGCAAATGCCCAAAATATGGAAGCGTTTAAATACTGGCATGAAGGCGAAGGTTCTCTAGTCTTCGGGATGATTTCCGTAATGGTTTTCGGCGTGTTTTACTGGTTCCTGCTGCGGCTGGAGGACGCGAGTTCTCCGGAGGCTGAGGAGGCATAATGTCCTGGAAACAGGTGCGGATTTTTGTGTTAGCGCTGATTTTTGGTGCCGTTCTCGTGGTGTTGCTGAAAGTCATTCTGGCAACCCTGGCTGAGAAAGGGCAAGGAAAGTCAGCGACTAGGCTTCCCAGGGTTGAGTCGTTAGCATTGCAGCCGTCGGTAGAGATGGGCTACGGCGCCTCTTTACATTCGGAAGCTGGCATGAATTGAAATTGTGTATAGGTAGTGAGCAAGATGCAAAGCCTGCGGCATGGCTTCGCTTAACACACTACAAGGATTTCCCAATTCTTGACATTATGGTTTAAATGCCGAACTACTTACCACTCATAATTTAGACAATCTGTTTCCAGAGGTAGGGAAAACGAGATAATCTATTGAACGTTAAACGTCATTAGTCTGCTAGCCAATGAATTAGTTGTGATCATTATGTCGGACATAAGACGTAGCCTGCTTCTCAAGGGAGCGAGTATGACAAATGACGAATGACTAATGACGAATGACAAATAACCGATAATTAAAACCATGACGCAATCAGAAGAAAAAGATAAATTTGTTCCCGCGATCGACCAACTGTGGAAGTTTAGCGCTGGTTTATCCAAGTCAATCGCAGTGGCGCGGTGGATCGGCTATGGGTTATTAGTTTTGGCATTTTTCGATGTCGTAGAAATATTTGTACCTCCGGTGTTGATGAATCCTGCTTGGGAGTTTCAGACTATCGGACAATTGGTGGAACGAGTTCCCGTACCGTTGCTGGGATTGGCGCTGGTGTTTCTAGGCGAACGAGATCAACGTACTCGATGGGAACCTCTGATTCTGAATATTTTGTCCTGGCTAGCTTTGCTGGTGGGGGTTTTGTACTTTTTACTGGTTCCCTTGGGGATTGTGGACACAATACGGTTGGATAGGCAGAATCAGCAGCAGGTTGAGCGACAAGTTGAACAGCGCCAAGAGCAGATTCAACAGGTGAGAGAGGCGCTAGGGCAAGCGACGACTGTAGAACAGATGCAGTTTCTGATTAGTCAATTGGATAGTCAAGGGCGCACGCCACAGATTCAAGGCACTGAACAGTTAGCTGAGGTGAAGGAGCAGCTTTCGACATTTTTGGAACAGGGTGAGACTCGGATGCAGGAGGAAGCTCAATCCCAGAAGAAGTCTCGGCGCTTGCGGTTACTGGAGAATTCGGTGAAGTGGAATTTGGGCGCTTTGGTTTCTGGGGCGTTGTTTGTCAGTATTTGGCGCTTAACCGGTTGGGCAAGACGTAGCGAGTGATTCCAGGTATTTGTTGGGATACGATATATATCTCGCACGGGAGCGAGTGTGTCATTGGAGAAAGAAGCGATCGCGCACAGAATCTCAACAGATGTTCTGGCGGTTCGGGATCAAAAAATAAATGTAGGACTTAAGCCCACACGCCATTTATGTATGGTAGGGGTACGATATTATCGTGTCCCTACTTCCTTCTCTTATTCAGCAGGTTGGTTCCCCTGGTTCCATTAGAGGACTGGGAAGCTTCTATGTATTTCTACGGTGCGGTCTATCAAGACGGCAAATCACGATATCTCTAGTGTAATCAGACTCGAAAATCATCAAAGCCTTACTATATCGGGTTTTCAGCCGGAATAATGTCGCCATTTTTACCGTATTTTCACGGAAATCCCAGACATCTTCATCAAAACTTTAAATTAAGGGTTAATTTTCCGGATATCTTCATCGAAGCTTTATAGACATGTATCGAAGGATACTTTATAGTGAACGATAGAGCGAATTCAATGAAGCTTAAGCCAGATATGGCAAGCGATTCAGGGTTTTGCTCACATCCAGCAACTATCTAATATTAAATTGAGTTAACTAGTCCTAAACAGCACTGACATGAAACGTTCTGCTTTTGTTCCCTCGGTTGTAGCTGCTACTGGCGTAGCCGCCGCCAGGTCTGAAAGTAATCAATTATAAGTCTTATTTTAGGGACTCCCTTTAGAAAATCAAGCTAGCTTGTCACTAATAACTGAGCAACGAAACCCATCCTTATTCATACGTCATAAGTTATATAAAAAAGCATTTACACCTTGTATTCTTCCTTTTGTTTGGCTTTATTGAGCAATTCAGGAGGTAGGTTGGGTTTATTTATGAGTCTCATCAATAATCTGTTGGGTTTCACTTCGTTCAACCCAACCTACAACAACTAAAACAAGTAACTTAGCCAATATCACAAAAAGATTGACCCCCAATAGTCTTCCTGCGTCAAAAAACCAGGCTGGGGGTCTTCTTTGTGGTTATTTTTACTCAAGAGGGCATGAATACCGATACTTTGATCAAATCCTCAAATCCTTACCCAATAAGGCATCTCGCCTTATAGCGATTAATCTTCATCGAAAGTTTACACAAATTAACTCATTCTTCATTGCTACTTTACCCAACACCTAAGTGAAGTCCCTTATAGTGTGAATATAGAAAAGCAAACAAGCCGAAGCAAATCAGTCCAAACGCTTCAGCAATCGAGTTATCTAGTCCTAAGGAGTACATTACATGAAATTCTCTTCTCTCGTTCCCTCTGTTTTAGCCGCTGCTGGAATCGCTGTTGCATCTTCAGCTTTCTCTCCTGCTCAAGCCGCCTTAACATCTTTAACAAATTCGTGTAGCACTTCAGACCTAAATGGCTCTGTAGCTTGTGAAGGTACTTTTGCTGGTAATGATGCTAATCAAGATTTAGGTGGTCTATTTGGTGTTGATGCATGGTCACAACTATTTAAAGTAGATGATGATAGTGGCACTAATGGTGGCTTGAATGTTACTGGTGGCGGTACATCAGGAGGCTGGAGTCTGACAGGCATCGATTTCAACACATCTAATATAATGGTTGTCCTCAAAGGTGGTAATTCCTTCAGTAGCTATTTACTTGATGGTGCGACTAGCGGCTCATGGAATACTAATGGGGTTGTAAAAGGTAACGGTCAGCCAGGTCCCGGTTTATCTCACTTCACCGTGTATGAAGCACCCAAACCTGTTACAGATCCTGAGGCTGTTCCCGAACCCCTCACCATCTTAGGTTCCGCTACCGCTCTAGGAATCGGCGGTTTGCTCAAGCGCCAACAGTCCAAAAAGAACAACAAGGCTTAATTGAGCCTCAAGTATTTCCCTCCGAGTTTACCTAAAATAGAAGCCTAGTAAACTCCTTCTGTCGAGTCAAGCAGAAGGGGTTATTCTTTTGACATTTGTTATTTGTCCTTTGTCATCAGTCTTGTAGGGTGGGTTAGGCGGGAGTTTAATCAAGACAATAACCCTTCAGTGAAATATCCGCCGTAACCCACCAATGTCTTGAGGAATCATCTGTTATGAATGGTGCGTTACGCTGCGCTAACGCACCCTACAAATAATCGATTATTAAGCGTATATTGATACACCAATTAAGATAACTGGTTGATAAATTCCTCTAAGGATTCCACCTCTAAAACAACTTCCACTAAACCTTCCAATTGATGAATATCTTTTTTCACACCCACGTCTATCGCAGCGGTAGACGGTGACATGAGTTCGATAATCACATCAGGATAGCGACCTTTTTCTTCCTAAACAACCCAGCCTTGGCGTTCGCGCTCACCATCTACATTCAGAACCACAAAGAAATCAGATCCTCTAAAATCGCGATCGCGAACTCCTGGAAAACTTATGGCGTGAAGGTGACACAACGGATGATTGACGTGCGCCCAAAATAATGTAATATTTATTCCACGACTTGAGTTGGATGACGCCAGTTGACCCCAAACAACTTCATCGGATCTAGGGCTAAAGCCCTTACTACGAACATCGGTGCGATCGCATCGCCTAAACGATCGCTGATTCGGTCTATTCTGTTGGTTATTATTGGCTTGGCTTTGGCGTTAGGGCTGGCGAATTGTGATACTCCCTCTCCCAAAACTAGCGAGAGTTCCGCGATTCCGGCTGATACGCTGGTTTATGGTTCCGGTGGACAACCGGTGAATCTGGAACCGGGAAATATTACTGACGGCAATTCTCTTGTCGTGCAGCATCAAATCTACAATATGCTGCTAAGTATTAAACCGGGAACCACGGAGTTAGAACCAGGGTTGGCGATGGAGTGGACAGTATCTGAGGATGGGAAAACCTGGACATTTAAGCTACGCGATGATGTTAAATTTCATGATGGTAGCGATTTTAATGCCGAAGCGGTAAGGTTTAATGTAGAGCGTTGGTGGAATCCTGATAGTGAGTTTGGCTATCGGGATGCGGGAAAAAATTACGAGATTTGGGCAAATTTGTTTGGCGGGTATAAGGGAAGTCCGGACTCAATTTTGCAAGATATTGTTGTCGCGGATGATAATACCATTGAGTTTATCCTCCAGCAACCCTTTGCCGCATTTCCGGCGGCGATATCTTCGAGTTATTTTGGGATTGCAAGTCCCGATGCGATTAAACAAGCGGGGGCGAATTATGGTACGCCTGCGTCCTTGGCAGTGGGTACGGGACCGTTTATATTTAAAGAATGGCGGACTGGCGATCGCATAGTTCTGGATAAGAATCCGAACTATTGGAAACCGGAGTTACCCAAGTCTGATCAGTTGGTGATTCGCTTCATTACTGATCCTTCGGCACGGTTGGCACAATTACGGGCGGGTACGATTAATTTTACGGTAGATCTATCCCCCGATCAACTCTCAGAAATCGAAAATGATGCCAACCTAGACGCCGTATTTCGTCCCTCGTTTAACGTCGGCTATTTGGCGCTAAATCCCAGCTATGAACCCCTTTCTAAGGTAGAGGTGCGTCGTGCGATCGCGCAAGCTATTAACACCTCAGAAATTGTCCCCGCCTTTTGGGGAGAATTGGGTGAACATGATAATCATTTTACCCCACCGTCTCTGTCGGAGTATCAGTCTGAGCAAATTATCAATTATCCCTACAATCCCCAACAAGCCAAACAACTTATCGCAGATGCAGGGTATCCTAATGGCTTTGACCTGGATTTGTGGTATATGCCCGTCAGTCGTCCCTATTTTCCCACACCCAAACCCATCGCCGAAGCCATCGCCGCCGAATTAAGTGCTATTGGCATTAACGTCAACTTACAAACTAAAGATTGGGCAGCCTATTTAGAGGATCGGCGAAAATCACCAGGATTTCAGGCTTTTATGTTGGGATGGACAGGGGATTATGGTGATCCGGATAACTTTTACTATGCCCATTTTGGTCCCGGCGCAACCGAAGATTTAGGCGGCTGGAAAAACGAGGAACTTCTCCAGCTTTTAGAACAAGGAAGGGCGACAACTGATCAAGCCGAACGGACTCAAATCTATGCCCAAGTGGATGAAATTTTAGCCCAAGAAGCCGTCCGATTACCCATCGTTCACTCCCAACCTTTATTGGCAAAACGCAAAACCGTTACCGGGTGGACACCCAGTCCCTTAGGTTCAGAACCCTTTGAGACAATCAGAACTGCCTCACCTGTTAGCGGGGAATAAAAGCGTCATATTATATTTGGTTATTAGATGAGTAAGTGGTAATAATGGGGTAATCGGGACTTGTGAATGGTGGTGAAACCGATCAAGAAAAAAGAGCTGAGTGGAGGCAATCCTTAGAATCAGCTATCTTACACCAGAAAATACCAATTAAAGCTAAAACTTTTCTGAAGGGTTGGCGGACTAAGTCTGAGCCAGTTTTGCTCCAGTGTGAAGATAAAAACATTTACGTTGTCAAGGGTCAACAAGCAGGTCGTCAAATTGTTAATGACCAAATTGTTGCGCGACTTGGTTTAGCCATTGATGCACCTGTTGGAAAAGCAAAAATCATATATGTTTCTCAAGAATTGATTGATATTGAGCCAAACCTGTCTAATTTTATAGCGGGAACAGCACATGGAACTCAATTCATCCCTGACTGTTTTGACCAATGGGAGTTAATTGCAACTAGCGAACCGGATAATCGACCAAGACTAGCACGGTTAGCTGTATTGTATGGATGGACTTATGCCAACGATCATCAGTTTCTTTTTCAGAATAGTCCCCCTCGTCTGATTTACTCTGTCGATCATGGTCACTTTTTCCCTAATGGACCAGAATGGCAAGAAGATGACCTTAAACACGCTAGTAGTGCAGGAATAGATCCCATACTATCGTCAACGTGTAACTTTACAGCGAATGAACTCAAAGAAGCACTCGAAAAGCTAGAGCGGGTAACTGAAGATGATATTATTCATGTGGTGGCAGTCCCTCCGCAGGAATGGCAGCTTACAATGGAAGAACGGATCACTATGGTGGAATACTTAACTAGAAGACAACAAGAGTTACTCGAACTTCTGTGAATCCTCTGAATACAAGGCAAGAGCAATGGTTAGTCGATACAGTATCGTCCAATACGTTCCCAATCCGATTGCTGATGAGCGGATCAATATTGGTGTGCTTGCCTTTGATGATAATCGGGTGCGTGTTCGATTTTTAAACAATTGGGAACGGGTAAAACGCTTTGGAATGGAAGATATTCATTTCCTCAAAGATTTCGCTAGTCGCATGGAAGATGCGGCTGCTGATGGATTATTGTTTCCGGGAGATTCGCCAAATGAGACTCCCAAGCAGGAACGTTTAATCAGAGTCGCTCAGAATTGGTTTAATAGCATTCAGTTGACTGAACCGCGTGGTTCTCTAGACGATGTAGAAAGCCTTTTAGCTGATATTGCTGATACCTGTTTACTTGAGCCACCGGAGAAGCCAAAGCCGCGCGATCGCGCTTTTGCTGTTCAAATGACCAGAAGGAAAATTAGAAATATTCTTGGAGATCGATCAAAAGATCTAGTCAAAAATAATTATTCATTGTCAGGGCATTTTGAAAAACATGAATTTGATGTTGTCGTTGCTAATGGGAAACATTATTTTGCCGCTCAAGGTATTTCCTTTGAAGTTCAAGTCAGGGCAGATCTTCAAAATTCAATTGCTTGGAAGATTTCTGATGTCAAGGAACATCAACCTGATTTACCTTTAGCTATTGTGACATTACCACCTAACCCAAAATATCCTGCCTATAAAAGAACTTATCAAAAAGTAACTTCAATGTATTCTGAACTTGGCGCAGATATTTTAACAGAAGATAAAATTGAGCCTTGGGTAAAGGATCACCTTAAGCCTATAGACACTACAACGATGGAGCTTATATGAGAAAATAAAAGGATGCTTCGTTTTTTGGCACGGAAGGAGGAGAATTCAAAGCCTCTCTCCTTGCAGGAGAGAGGTTTGGAGAGAGGTTTTCTAAATTCCGGTGAACCGAATAGCTTACTCGGCAATTGGATCTCATCGTTGCTGGGGAAGACTCCAAGGCGGGTAACGGGGAAGATTCCCATTGCGGAATTTATCAGTTAAGGTGGTAGAGGTGGAAAGCTGCGAGAGACTAGCTTGAGTTGTGCCAAGTTAAGAGATGCCATAATCCTTTTCGCGTGGCTTTGAGTGAGGATGAGATAGAATGACGGATAGAGCAGAATTACTTGAAATTATTGAGAAGGCAGCCCGTGAAGGAGTAACCGAGCTGGATTTATCGGGTCTTCCGTAGTTAGTGTGCTAAATTGTTAGTTAGATTTGCCCAAGTATTGGACAGCAATAGCTTTAACCGTTTTTACCCGAATTTCAATTTATTTTGAGGCGATCAAAAGCTACAGCCCTTGTGTGGAAAACCTTCTG
>NZ_JAVKEA010000112.1:0-56566 GCF_040221695.1 Coleofasciculus sp. E2-BRE-01
GGATCATCACCCAGGTGATTATCATTCTCATTCACGTATTCATTCGCAATAAACCTGTCAATAAGCTCTCATCTTTTCGAGGCTTGAGGGGGGAAATGCAATGTAAGCCAAGCTTTTGAGCTGCTTGTCACCCCTTCAGGCGTTGTCCTCAAGCTGATTTATATGCCTTTAATTTACCCGATACGATTCCCTCATTTCCCTTACCCTTGAAGTCGGGCGATGAAGAACCCATCGTTGATTTACAGGTATTGTTGAATAATGTGTACGAGCAAGCCAGTTATGATTTAGCAATCGATTATACGCAAGAACCCGTACCGCCATTGTTAACAGAGGAGCCGATTTGGATTAATACACTGTTAACCGAGCAACAACTGCGATAATGTTAGCATGGGAAGCCTGTTGCGATCGCATCCTGTAAAATTACACAGGGATCTGGCTGGTATATTAATCTTGTTTCTCCAACACTTCAACCTCTTCCCACTTCAGTGCTAACCCAGTTTGTTGAGATAACTCACAGCGCTCCAGATAAAGATGAGCCGCTAAATCTTGCTCATTCACTTGTAAAACCCGCTCAAAACATTGTTGTGCTGGAGTGAATTGCTTCTGATAATAGAACCAAACCCCTTGTTCAAATTCAGTTTTACTTTCGGTTTTCAAAGCTTTGAAATCCTCAGCATCACTGTCGTAAATTTCAAACACAGCCACAGGCATCTTTTTTCCTCTTACCTTCACTTGATCCAAAAAACGGCAGGTGTACTGTTGCGGCTCATCGAGTTGAGCCAAGGTTTGTCCACTAATAATAATACTCGCGCCGTACAGCTTAGTTAACTGTTCCAAGCGACTGGCGAGATTCACCGCATCAGCGATTACGGTGCTGTCTATGCGCTCCTCTTCACCAATGATTCCCAACATGAGATTTCCGGTATGGATACCAATTCCTATATTAATTAACAAGCTACCCTTTTTTTTGCAATATTCATTATAAATTGTCACTTTTTTTTGCATCTCAATTGCCGCCCTAACTGCATCATCAGCGGTTTCCGGAAACAGCGCCATGATCCCATCACCAATATATTTATCAATAAAGCCGTTGTGCTGACGAATGACTGGGCAAACGTGGCGCAGGTAAGCATTAATAAACTCAAAATTTTCCTGAATAGACATTGTTTCCGACAAGCTAGTAAATGAGCGAATGTCGGCAAAGAGAACGGACATTTTGGTTTGTACCGCGTCCCCTAATTTGACATCAACAATACTGTCTTTATGGAGAAAATGTAAAAACTGACGAGGGACAAATCGTGCTGAAGCTTGAACAATTTCTGCCAGTTCTCTGCGGCTTTCTTCTAATTTAGTTAAAGCGCGAAATGCTCGTAAAGCCGTGACAACCGCTGTAAACAGTTTGCGTGTCGTCAGTTCGGTTTTGGTTTTATAGTCATTAATATCATAATTAATAATCACCACATCTTCCGGTGCTTGTCCCGGCTGACCCGTGCGTAAAATAATCCGCACTAATAAATTCCCCAAAACCTCCCGGATATATTTCACCGCTTCCAATCCAGAGTCCTCAGATTCCATCACCACATCGAGTAAAATCAACGCGGTATTGGGGTGTTTTTCTAACAAGGCGATGGCTTCTTTACCTGAGTAAGCACTGAGAAAGGTTAAAGGTTTGCCATCAAAGGTAAAGTCATTGAGAACCAGTTTGGTAACATTGTGAATTTCGGCTTCATCGTCTACGATAAGAATCTTCCAACTGTCTCCGGCTGAAATCGGTGACTCCCTTGCTTTATAATCAATAAATTGAGTCTCATCCTCCTTTATCGTACTGAATTCATCATCATCTTCATCAGCAAAGACTAATTCGTCATCCTCTTCATCAGCAAAAACAACTTCATCCTGGTGATTAGTGATTGACCATTTATCATTTTTCATTTGTCATATCGCTTCTAGTTATTTCCGAACGTTATAAAATTTTCGTTCAAAGCCCTCAACCCCCTCTGCGTGAACCTCTGCGTTAAAAAAACATAATTCCGATACTCACGGACTTTATATCATTTAACCGTTGTCAGAGTTGCCACCCCTTGCATCGGCTACAAACCCCTTAAACTCGGCAACTTGATTATAAAAGTTGTCCCCGCATCCCCTTGACTCTCACATTCAATTGTACCATTGAGTTTTTGGGTGACTAAGTTATAAACAATATGCAACCCTAACCCAGTTCCGCCCTGACCTCGTTTTGTCGTAAAGAAGGGTTCAAAGATTTTGCTCAAGTTCTCTGGGGGAATGCCTTTGCCATCATCAGTATAGGTTAAAACAATCTCCTCACCGTCTTGTGTGATATCAAACAGTAAATGTCCGGCATCTTGGGGAGAGTAGCCATGGGTGAGAGAATTAATCACCAAATTCGTGATGATCTGAGACAAAGCACCGGGGTAAGTATTGATGCTTACGGTTTCATCGCCACGAATTTCTACCTGATGATGAGTGGTTTTGAGTTTGGGGCTAAGGGAAATTAAAAACTCCGATAAATACTGTTTTAGATTAAGCTGACGTTGTTCTTCTGTGGATTGATCAACTGCAACTTGTTTGAAACTTTGAATTAAATCCGCCGCTCGATTGAGATTACTTAAAACCATCGTACTACTCTGCATCGCTATGTCCAGAAACTTCTCCAGTTGAGAACGTTTCATCTTGCCATGTTGATAGGTTTGCAAAAATGCGGTACTTTTTTCGGCTAACAGCGAAGCCGCAGTAATGCTAATCCCAACAGGGGTATTAATTTCATGGGCAACCCCAGCAACTAATCCCCCCAGCGATGCCATTTTTTCTGATTCAACCAGTTTATTTTGAGTGGTTTGTAGTTGCTTGAGTGTGGCGGCGAGTTGTTGATTTTTCTCCTGTAATGCTTCGGTGCGTTCGTTAACTTGACGTTCTAAGGTGCGGTTGTAGTCTTTTAAAATCTGTTGTGTTTGTTGGCGTTCTGTGATATCTTGAAACGCAGCGATCGCGTATTGGATTTTGCCCGTTTCATCAAAGATGGGTGTGGCAGATACTTCTAAGGGGATAACCCGGTTGGGGTGATGCAATTCCAGATCATCTGCCTTCGCCGTTTCACCCGCCAAAGAACGCACTACAGGCATTTGTTCAACTGGATACAATTCCCCAGTTTTGGCACGGTAAACGCGATAGGCCTTGGCTAACTCTTCAGTTGTGGCTTCCGGGGGAACCTCTATCCCCAACACCTGTCTGGCTGTCTGATTCGCATAAGTCAGTTGTCCCGTCTTGTCATGAACCGATACTGCAATCGGCATAGCATTCAGGTATTGGGTTAACCGTTGTTCACTTTCGGTGACTTGGCTGTAGAGTTTCGCATTGGTCATTGCGATCGCGGCTTGTCCTGATAGTAATTGTAGAACGTCGAGTCGGTTTTGGGTAAAGGCATCGGTGGTTAGATTATTTTCCAGATAGATAATACCTGTAAGTTGACCTTGATTCACCAAGGGCGCACACAAGAGTGATTTGGTTTGATGGGTTTGGATATAGGAATCCTGGGTAAATCTGCCTTGATTTGCCGCATCTCTCTCAACCACGATTTCTTGAGTCCGAATGACATAGTTAAGAATCGAGACGGGTAAGTTTTGCTCAACGGGAAGAGATTGCAACACTGTAACCGTATCAGAATCCACATTACCGGCTGCTTCAATTGACCATGTTCCAGCGTCTTCCAAAAGTAAACAGCCTGTTTGCGCTCCAGCATTCTCGACGAGAATCTTCATTAATTTGGTGAGTAATTTATCCAGCACAATTTCACCCGCAATGGCTTGAGAGGCTTTCATGACGCTGGCTAAATCTAATCCTTCGCCTGACTGACTACCACTGGTAGACTTGATAGTTGTCGTTGGGGGGGAAGTAATACTTTTAGCCGATGATGATTTTTGTAGTAACTGTGGGTATTTTGCTTCCAAATCTTCTACTTTTGCTCTGGCTCCCCAGCACGTATAGGCGTAGTGTGCCTCTTTCATATAGGTTTGAGCAATCTTCAATCTGCCACGTTCTAGGTAAAACTTTGCCGCTAATTCATAAGCTAAGGCTTCTTCTTGAATATATTTGTTTTTACTGGCGCCGATAATGGCTTGTTCATAAAACTCTTCAGCTTCAAGAACTTGCCCTAAAAATCGCGCTTTCTCAGCTTCAACTAAATGATATTTGTGCAAGAAATTCATCGGGGCATGATCCGCCCAGTTCTGCATTTTTGCTTGGTTAGTGATAACCCGATTCAGCAAAGCTTCTTTTTCAGAATCTGAAGCATCAGCAAACACGCCTAAATGTGCTAGAGAATCATAGAAATGGAATAGAGGGACGACTACCATTGCTATCACACCGTCTAAATACTGTTCTGCCATAACAGCATTTTGTATAGCTTGAGGCTGCTCACCAAACAGATAACATAAGATAAGTTTATTGAGGTAGAGTAAGTGAAGTCCTAACCTGTCATTGGCTTCAATAGCTAGGGGTAACCATTGCTCCTCATTATAGGCATCACCGATTAAACAACTTAGATTTTTAGACTGACCTAGCAAGTTAAGGACTGCCTGCCGAAACATTGCCACCCAATTAAACGGGTTTTTCCGTCTAATTTGACAGATGGCATTCCCGTAAGTCGCCATCCTCTGTTCTAGACTTATCAGTTCGTGACCGACAAAATATGAATGATCGCAGACAAAAAATGCACAATAACTAGCAAACTCAAATTCTCCGGTTTCCAATCCGCTTTGATAGCCCTCAATCACAATGGGTAGTGTTTCCCGGAAATGTTCTTTCCAATGTATTACGTGAGCCCCCAATACCTCCAATGCCCTAGCCTTACCTCTCCTGGGATTTAATTTTTCTACCAACGTTAAACCCAATTTGCCGAATTTATAACCTAACTCAATGTCTTGAATAACTCCACAGAGAATTAATCCATAACAGGCATAACTAAATGCAGACAAATTGCTATGACCATATTTAATAGATAAATTAGTCATTGATAACACAATCAGTAACATCAGTTCAGGAGCAGCGATATAGGCAGCAGCACTGATACTAGATAGGATATAGATAGCTGCCTGTGGCTCAGGTTCGCTCATGTTCGGCAAGTTCATTAACTCTTCAATTTCTTGCTCAGCATAAAGTGAAGCGGTTTCCTCGAATCCTCTTTGAATATCCAATTTACTGGGGTTTTCTGGTAAATTTATTCCCAACTGCTCTAGCATTTGCAGTCCGAGTTTAATCGCTTCTTTTAAGTTGCTTTGTGATACATTAGCTTGAATTTTGCTATCGTAAATTTTTACTTTATCCAGGGTTTTTATGGCGTTGTTTTGTACCTCAATAGTTAGCTGTTCCATCTCCTCAAAGTTACCGTTAAGATACGCGGCTTCTACGGCTTCTGAGTATAGGTTTAAAGTAAGGTCATATTGACTCTGCCAACTATCGGGATTCAGCAGCTTTAGTCCCACCTTCAAATAATTAATCGCTGCTGCATAAGCTGTTGCGGCGTTCGCTTTTTCACCTGCCATCAAATTCAGTTTGGCAATTTCCTCTCGTTCTTCTTGTTCGGTTACAATTTCAACACCAAAATTGAAATGATCAACGACTTCAAATACATCTAATAAAACGGCATTTAACGCTTTGTTTTTTAATAACAATCGAGCTATTTTCAAATGAATTATTTGTTTTTGGTTTTCGTCGATTAAGGTATAAGCAGCCTGTTGTACCCGGTCATGTAAAAACTTATAATTTTGAATCGATAGGTCTTGATATAACTCACTAGTTGGTAGAATTAAGCCGGTTTGAATGGCTGGTATTAATTCGGGAAAAAGTTCACCCGATGACATTTCACAAATAATCGCCAGTGTGTTTAGATCAAAATCCGCTCCCACACAAGCAGCAAGACGTAAAACCTGCTGCGTGGACTCTGGTAGTTTTTGCAACTTGCCAATCATTAACTCCACCACATTATCCGTGATATTCATTGTCTTAATTTGGTCAATATCCCAGATCCATTGAAAGTCCCCATCAGGTTTAAATGTAATCAAATTTTCATCGTACAGAGTTTTGAGAAATTCATTCACAAAGAAGGGATTGCCCTCGGTTTTCTCTAGCACCAATTCAGCTAAAGGTTTCACGGAGGTGATATCACGATGTAATGTATCAGCAATCAGATGACAAATTGGTTCAAGCGTCAAAGGGGATAAGGTAATCCAATTCACAATTGCTCCTTGTTTGTGCAATTGTTTTAGGGTCATAGTCAAGGGATGAGTCAAACTCACTTCATTATCCCGATAGGCGCCAATCAGCAAGAGATAATCCATTTGACTATCGATAGCTAACCGTTCAATCAACCGGAGTGTTGCTAAATCTGCCCACTGTAAATCGTCTAAGAAGATAACCAAAGGATGCTCTTTGGCACAACAGGCTCGAATGAAGTTACCCAAGACTAGATTAAAGCGATTCTGAGACTCTGTAGCACCCAATTCAGGGACAGCCGGTTGTTGACCAATAATCAGTTCGACATCGGGAATAACATCAATAATCACTTGACCATTATCCCCCACTGCCTGTTGTATTCGTTCTCGCCACTGATTTAGCTGAGTTTCGCTTTCAGTTAGCAGTTGCCTCACTAATTCTTGAAAGGCATCAACGACGGCAGAGTAAGGAATATTTCGCTTAAATTGGTCAAATTTTCCGGAAATAAAGTAGCCGCATTTTTCAGTGATCGGTTTATAGATTTCTTGGACTAAGGCTGACTTACCAACACCAGAATATCCAGAAATAAACATCAATTCAATGCCACTTAAACCGCCTGGTTCTTTGGTTGATGCCACTCGCTCAAATGCGTTCAGTAGGGTTTCAACTTCTGTGTCTCGTCCATAAAGTTTCTGAGACACTTGAAACTTATCTGATATATCGTGAGTTCCTAAAGGAAAGTCTGCGATGGTTCCCGTTGATTCCCACTGTCTCAAACAGTCTTGCAAATCGGCAACAATTCCCCAGGCACTTTGATATCGCTGTTCCGCTGTTTTTGCCATCAGTTTCATGATAATATCTGAAACCATTTTGGGAATGGGCGCACGTCGGTTGGGCGCACGTCCATGTCGGTTGGGCGCACGTCGGTGCACCCCTACGAGTTCATGGGGGGGAATTGGTTGTTTGGCAATATGACAATGCACCAACTCCAACGCATCAGTGGTTTCAAACGGTAGCCTTCCGGTGAGTAATTCGTAGAACGTGACGCCTAGGGAATAAAAGTCGGTGCGATAATCCAGCGCCCGATTCATTCGTCCGGTTTGTTCCGGCGAAATATAGGTAAGAGTTCCCTCTAAAACATTGGGATTTTTAAGAGTAGGATTAGAACGGGTTAATTGGGTGGAAATGCCAAAGTCGATGATTTTCAGGGTTTCAGTGTTGGGATTATAGACGATATTGCTCGGATTAATATCTTTGTGGATAATATTAGCCGTGTGGATATACGCTAAACTCTCAGTTATCTTGATGGCAATGGATAGAAATTCTTCTAGCGGTAGGATATATTGTTTCTCGACACCCTCTTTCAACCAATGGTTTAAGGATGAGCCGCCGAAATCTTCTATAATAATCACGAAGGTTCTCTGATAAGGTTGGATGTCATAAGCTTTGACAACGCCTTCTATATCCAAATTCCTGATGATTTCGTATTCCTGCTTATATTGGGTGATTTCATTCGGTGTCGGATAATCTTGTTTGAGAACTTTGAGGATAACGGCTACTTGATCAAGTTCTCGGATGCCGCGATAGACTACAGAATTCGTGCTTTCGTAGATTTGAGCGATAATTTGGTAGCTAGGAAGACTAATCATAGGTTACACGTCAAGAATGAATAGGTTCGCCTAATTCCCTCTAGGACACCGGTCAAGAAACCGGCTCCGAGCAGGGTGAAAGCTGGATATTTCGTTGTCATCCTCACTCTTATAGCACTACGCACACACGTTAGGACATCAGTTTATCCCAAAAGGCAAAAGGCAACAGGCAACAGGCAACAGTCAAAATGTCCTAACCTGCTTTGTTAAGGCTATAACCCGGTTTCTCGGAATACTTGACCGACGCGCTAGGGATGCTAACTATATATCTATCTTCATGCACATATATTTTATCAACCTAAGCTAAACGACGTAATTTTTATACGCTCATCAGCGCAATTTAATTCAAAGGATAAAAATTACAGGGTTTAAACCAAAATGATACAGAGATCCCCGACTTCTTCAATAAGTCGGGGATCTGGCTTGGAGAACTATGCGGTAAATCAGGCGCAATGGGTTGAAGCGTGTTAATTTTTATCGATTAAACTTTTGGATAAACTGATGGATTCCCCAAGCACCCATGGCGAATAAACCTAATGCTGTAGACGCTTCTGGAATATCGACGGGTTCTGAATCGGTGGGAATTCGAGTAATGGCAACTGCATCAAGATAGGATCGATTTTTGCGGAACCGAAAGCTGAGGGACTCAAAATAGTCTTGACCTTCTAGGTTATCTTGGATACTGACGCTCATGGGTAGGGTTGAACCGTCTTTAGCGGAAAACACTTGCCAATTATCATTCAGCCAATAGTAAGGTGTAACTTCAACCGTATCCACTCCCGTTTTACTGAGTGTGAGTCGGAAACTCTCGTAAGTTTCAGTATCAGGAAATTGATCCGGAACAACCAATTCTTGCTCAACTTCATGGGGAATCTGAAAGCCGGGATCAACGTAGAGTAAATAGGGTAAATTGCGGAAATTTCCATCACGGGGAGAAATAGGACGGATATTCCAGTTAATTTGGCGCGGTTCCTGGGTATCTGTTGGTGCAACATTCAGTTCCATAAAGAACTTACCCAGTTCGGGTTTACTTCGATCTGTGCGAGCGCTCCAGTAAAGAGCGATATCACCCTCATCTAAATCCAATTGATTCAACGATGAGAGATCGTAGTAGGCTGATGCCCAATTCGCCTCCGGATTAGCCTGAAGTTCACCCTGAGCGACGGTGGTATTGTTTAGCTGCCAATCGTCTGCGTCATCAAATGTGCTGTGATAAATTTCTTGCTCATTCGGATTATAGGTAAAAAAATTCGCCGCTTGCGCTTTTGCCGCTACACCCGCGACGAAGGCGATCGATAATAAAAAAGTTAATTTAAGTTTCACGGAATTACCTCTACCCACGAGTTTGTATACTCGCCATCATAATTAATCTTCACTAGCGAATAGGTAAAATCCGCATAAAATTACCTGCTCAATCTATAAATTCTTGGCAAACTTATTTTATTTATTTGAATAATTTTAGTTTTATTAATTTATGTGAATTTTTGAAGCGTTATCTTCACGATGAAATGTTCTATTTTTTCATGAAAAAATTTTAATCAGTTAGTCGTTTAGGTTAATCTAAGCAAGATCCCCGACTTCTTCAAGAAATCGGGGATCTGTCTGTATACCGATGCATGACAGATTACCTCCTTGACTGCAACTTGGTATTAGTGGCGTGGCAGTACCCAATCACCACTTCAAAAATGCGGCATCTGATCCCTGTTCGTGGCGAATCTTACTATCGTTTTCAAACCAATCAATCACCTGCTGAGGCGTCAACTCTTCCACAGCCACTCCTGTGTCTTGGGCAATATGGGTTAAAAGGCGCAGGGATGAAATAGTTAATCGGGTTAAAAACTTCTCATGGGATGCGAGTAACGCTTTATCGACTGCAGCAGATTCCTCTGGACTTAAAAATTGTGTCGTCGGTTGTTGGGACATAAGAAAGTGGAGGTGCAGGGAAAGTCAATCTGTAGGGGCGGGTTTTACCCATAACGTTGTGGCACAAAACCGATAACTTGACTAAACCCGCCCTTCTTGGGGAGATGGGGAAGATGAGGAAGCAAAGGACAAAGGACAAAGGACAAATGACCAATGACCAATGACCAATGACCAATGACCAATAACAAATTATTTCGCCTGAATCAAATAACCACACTGATGTTCTCCTTGATTAATCCAGTGGGTGCGCTCGACTTGACAATCGGGTAGGATAGCGGCAAACATTTCTAATTCATGTCCGCAGACGCTGGGAAAGGATTCAGCGACGTTGGAAATCGCACAGTTGTGTTCTTTCAAAATAAACTGGTTATGGGGCTGCTCACTACCATCACTCGATTCAACCGGATACCATTCCGCCATATAGCCTTCACTTTGGCGCAGTTCTACCAATTTGGCGACTCGTTCGGCTAAGGAACCTTGACCCAAAAGCTGGCGGTATTCCATGGCTTTGCGTTCCCACTGTTTCTGGAGGATGGTACTCACCTGTTCAGCCCCCACGGTTTCTTCTAAGGTGTCCAGCAAAGACACAGCAAACTCACCATAATGGTTAGGGAAGCGATCGCGTCCTTTTTTGCTCAAGCGGTAAACATGTTGAGGACGCCCCATTCCCATGGATACCGACTTATACTCTATCAGTCCCTCGGCTTCTAAATCCTTCAGGTGACGCCGAATGGCTTGGGGACTAATATCCAGAGCTTCCGCTAATGCATGTGCGATCGCTTGCTCCTGTTTGAGTAAATACTGCAAAATGTCTTGCTTGGTAGAAGATTGCTGAGTGGTGGTCATCGGCTTTTGGGGTGAAATCACGCTTGTGTTAGGGCAAGAGAAGAAATTTAGTTGACTTTGACAACATCCTAGTTGTTAATATAACCTACAATAGAGTTAAACAACAAAGGTGTTGTTTTAGTCTAGAGCTAGTGCAACGTTACCGCAATCAGCCCGAACCCTGTCAAACTGGTAACCACAGACGAACCACTTCCCATCCTTAATCGAAGAGAGAACACTGAAGCGAATGACTGCTACCGTTAAAAAATTAGTTAACCAGCCTTACAAGTACGGCTTTGTCACCGATATCGAAGCCGATACCATTCCCCGTGGCTTGAGTGAAGACGTAGTACGCCTGATCTCCGCCAAGAAGAACGAACCAGAGTTCATGCTGGAGTTTCGTCTCAAAGCCTATCGCCAATGGTTGAAGATGGAGGAACCGACGTGGCCCCACGTTAACTATCCGCCCATCAACTATCAGGATATCATTTACTACTCCGCCCCGAAAAAGAAAACGGAAAAGCTGAACAGCCTAGAGGAGGTTGACCCCGCCCTCCTGGAAACCTTTGAAAAACTGGGGATTCCCCTATCTGAACAGAAGCGACTGTCTAACGTCGCCGTGGATGCGATTTTCGATAGCGTTTCCGTCGCCACCACGTTTAAAGACAAGTTAGCCGAAGCTGGGGTTATCTTCTGTTCCATCTCCGAAGCGCTGCAAGAACACCCAGAATTGGTACAGAAATATCTGGGTAGTGTGGTTCCTGTCGGTGATAATTACTTTGCTGCCCTGAACTCGGCGGTGTTTAGTGACGGTTCCTTTGTGTTTATTCCCAAAGGTGTCAAATGTCCCATGGAACTGTCCACCTATTTCCGGATTAATACCGGAGACACGGGACAGTTTGAGCGTACCCTGATTGTCGCCGAAGAAGGGAGTTCGGTGAGTTACTTAGAAGGGTGTACCGCCCCCATGTACGATACCAACCAACTCCACGCCGCCGTTGTCGAACTCGTCACCCTGGATAACGCCGAGATTAAATACTCCACCGTGCAAAATTGGTTTGCAGGAGATGAAAAAGGTAAAGGTGGAATCTATAACTTTGTCACCAAGCGTGGCTTGTGCAAAGGGGTTAACTCCAAGATTTCCTGGACGCAGGTAGAAACGGGTTCAGCGATTACCTGGAAATATCCCAGTTGTGTTCTCGTGGGAGATAACTCTGTCGGTGAGTTTTATTCCGTGGCATTAACTAATAACATGCAGCAAGCCGACACGGGAACCAAAATGGTGCATATTGGCAAAAACACCCGTAGCACGATTATTTCTAAAGGGATTTCCGCTGGCAATTCTAAGAATAGCTATCGGGGATTAGTGAAAGTTAGTCCGAAAGCAAAAGGATCGCGGAATTATTCTCAGTGCGATTCCATGTTAATTGGGGATACCGCTGAGGCGAATACGTTCCCTTATATTCAAGTTGAAAATAATAAGGCTAAGGTTGAACACGAAGCCTCAACCTCAAAAATTGGCGAGGATCAGCTTTTCTACTTTACCCAACGCGGAATCTCCGAAGAAGATGCGGTTTCTATGATTGTCAGTGGTTTTTGTCAGGATGTCTTCAACGAACTGCCGATGGAATTTGCCGCTGAAGCCGATAAATTATTGAGTCTGAAATTAGAAGGAGCCGTGGGTTAGGGGTTGGAAAAGTACCATGGCGCGTCTGTAGGGGCGGGTTTCACGACTATCGTTTTAAATGGTGCGTTACGCTTGAAATGGTGCGTTACGCTTCGCTAACGCACCCTACGCACCCTACACCCGCCCCGATTGTAGAGACGTAGTATGCTACGTCTGGAACATCCCATCCCATCTCATCTATCAGAATTGGCAAAACCTTGTAGTAACGAGCAATGATTAGAGAAAATAGCGACGTAATCTTATCCGTCCGCAATTTGACGGCAAACGTTGAAGGACAACAAATCCTCAAGGGCTTAACTCTAGAGGTAAAGGCGGGAGAAATTCACGCCATTATGGGACAAAATGGCTCAGGGAAAAGCACCTTTTCCAAGCTTTTAGCCGGACACCCCGCCTACGAAGTTACCGGGGGCGAGATCACCTTCCTGGGGCAAAATCTGCTGGAACTCGAACCCGAAGAACGGGCATTAGCTGGCATATTTCTAGCGTTTCAGTATCCCTTAGAAATTCCCGGTGTCAGTAATTTAGACTTCTTGCGCGTCGCCTATAATTCCCGCCGTAAGCATCAGGGATTAGAGGAAATTGATACGTTTGATTTTGAAGATCTAATAGAAGAAAAGCTGGAAATTGTCAAGATGAATCCCAGCTTCTTAGAACGTAGTTTAAATGAAGGCTTCTCTGGCGGTGAGAAGAAGCGGAATGAGATTTTGCAAATGGCGCTGTTAGAACCCAAACTGGCGATTCTGGATGAGACTGATTCTGGTTTGGATATTGACGCGCTGAAGATTGTCGCCAATGGAGTGAATCAGTTGGCAACTCCGGACAATGCCATGATTTTGATTACCCACTACCAACGGATGCTCAATTATATTGAACCCGATTATGTTCATGTCATGGCAGGAGGGCGTATCCTCAAAACCGGGGGTAAGGAATTGGCATTAGAATTAGAATCCCGTGGTTATGACTGGGTAATAGAAGAAGCGGCGGCTGAGGTGATTGCCTAATGAGTATACAACTATCTGCAAAACCGGAAATTTCTTATTTAAAGGCGCTATTAGACCAATGTCGCCAAGATGAACCCGTTGTCGGGGGAGAATTAAACGCCACTCTCCAGCAACTACGGGATCAAGCGGCGGCGATTGTGGAAGAATTAGCGATTCCAACCCGTCGGGATGAAGAATGGCGGTTTACAGATTTGTCGCCGTTATTGGCGGTGAATTTTCAAGGGGTGGAGGCGTTTTTTGAACAATTCCTGCAACACTTAGACTTGACTTCCCTCACCCTACCCGAAACCCCGGATAGTCGATTAGTTTTTGTCAATGGGGTGTATGCGCCAGATTTATCATCGGTGAGTGGATTACCTGAAGGCGTATATGTGGGGAATTTGGCGGGTTTACCTGCGGCGTATCAGGAACGAATCCCCAATTATTTAGGTAAACAACAGGGTGCGTCTGATGTTTTCGCCGCCCTGAATACATCGGGACTTACGGATGCGGCAGTGGTGTGGATACCCAAAGCTAAAATAGTCGAGACACCGATTCATCTGCTGTTTATTTCCACCACTGACGATGTACCTGTAATATGCCAACCGCGCTGTCTCGTTGTCGCGGAAGCGGGTTCGGTGGTGAATCTGATTGAACATTTCGCGGCGAATGTCGATAGATGTCCCGATATTCCGGTAAATCGTCCTTATTTCAATAACCAAGTGACGGAGATTTGGATTGAGGATAACGCCCAAGTTATCCATACCCGGAATCAGCGAGAAGCGATTGATGGGTTCCACATTGGTAAAACAGCCGTCACCCAAGCCCGGAATAGCCGTTATACGTGTAACGCGATTAGTTTAGGGGCGAGACTATCCCGGCATAATTTAGAAGTCGTGCAAACGGGTGAGGCGACTGAAACCACCCTTAACGGGTTAACCATGATTGGTGGGGAACAGGTAGCCGATACCCACAGTGCTGTACTGTTGAATCATCCTCATGGCATGACTGACCAGTTGCACAAATGTATCATAGATGACCGGGCGCACGGCGTCTTCAATGGTAAGGTTTTCGTGCCGCAAGCGGCTCAATTTACCAATGCGGCCCAATTGAATCGCAATTTATTGCTGTCCGCTAAAGCCCGTGTAAATACCAAGCCGCAATTGGAAATTACGGCTGACCAAGTAAAATGTTCTCACGGTGCTACGGTGAGTCAATTAGACCCGGAGGATGTGTTCTATTTACAAAGTCGGGGACTGAATGAAACCAATGCCCGGAATCTATTAATTGATGCCTTTGTCGCGGAGATTCTCCAGCGTATTCCGGTGGACTCACTACGGCAAAGACTGTCCCAATGTGCGATGTGTAGAACAATGTAGTCCCAAAAAATGTAGAGACGTGTCATGGCACGTCTTTCCAGGGCGGGTTTAGGGATTAAGGTTAATTGTTTTATCTAGTTTTTATGCAAAACCCGCCCTGAATCTGATCCTTCGCTTCGCTAGTCGGACATGGTTTTGAGTTTTATAATTCTTTGACATAAGACAAATGACATAAGACAAATGACCAATAACAAATGACCAATGACCAATGACCAATGACGAATAACCAATGACCATCACCCAAGAAAAAACCCTAGCTGCTATCGTCCGTTCTGACTTTCCCATTTTGCAGGAGAAAGTTCACGATAAACCGTTAATTTATCTTGACAGTGCTGCCACCTCTCAGAAGCCGTTGGCGGTGATTAAGGCGCTGCAAAATTATTATGAAAAGGACAATGCCAATGTCCACCGAGGCGCTCATGCGCTGAGTGTCAGGGCGACAGAAGCGTATGAGTCAGCGCGGGATAAGGTGGCGGCGTTTGTGAATGCGGCGTCGCGGAATGAGATTGTTTTTACCCGGAATGCCTCAGAAGCGATTAACTTGGTGGCGTATAGCTGGGGATTAAATACGTTGCAGCCAGGGGATGAGATCATTCTCTCGGTGATGGAACATCACAGCAACATTGTTCCCTGGCAAATCATTGCCCAGAAGACGGGGGCAGTGTTAAAGTATGTGGAACTGACGGAAACTCAGGAGTTTGATTTAGACCAGTTTAAGTCTCTGATTTCTGAGAAGACGAAGTTAGTTAGTGTGGTGCATGTCTCGAATACCTTGGGATGTATTAACCCAGTCGGAGAGATTAGTGCGATCGCACATCAGTATGGCGCTAAGGTATTGATTGATGCTTGCCAATCTGTCCCTCATACACCCATTGATGTGCAGGGGATGGATTGTGACTGGTTAGTGGCATCGGGTCACAAAATGTGTGCGCCTACAGGGATTGGTTTCTTGTATGGCAAATTAGACTTGCTGTTGGAAATGCCTCCCTTTATGGGTGGGGGTGAGATGATTTCGGAAGTCTTTCTCGACTATTCCACCTACGCCGAATTGCCCCACAAATTTGAAGCCGGAACCCCTGCGATTGGGGAAGCGATCGCGCTGGGTGCGGCGGTAGACTATTTAATGGGGATTGGTATGGATAAAATCCATGCCTATGAGGAGGAATTGACGGCGTATCTATTCCAGCAATTGCAGGATGTTCCTGATTTGACCCTGTATGGTCCCCAACCGACAGCAGAAGGGAAAGGAAGGGCGGCGTTGGCATCGTTTAATGTCAAGGGATTAGCAGCAAGTGATGTGTCTACTCTATTAGACCATGAAGGGGTAGCAATTCGTTCCGGTCATCATTGTACGCAACCGTTGCACCGCATTTTAGAGGTAGCGGGTTCAGCGCGGGCGAGTTTGTATTTTTACAATACGCGGGAAGAGATTGACGTGTTTGTTCAGGCGTTGAAAGAGACGATTGACTTTTTCAAAAGCGTTATGGAGTAGAGTTCCAATTAGCCCTCAACTAAAGTTGGGGCTAAAAGCTTAAACCCGTTAAAACGGGTTAAAAGTGTTATAGCAGTAGACACATCGATTACGAACTGTTGTAGAGACGTTCCGGCGGAACGTCTCTTACCAAATGATGCAATGATGCGTCATAACCGCTACGGCAATTGCTATACCCCGTCGGCTAAAGCTTAATTGAGGTTAAA
Source organism: Coleofasciculus sp. E2-BRE-01 (assembly GCF_040221695.1). Lineage (NCBI taxonomy): Bacteria > Bacillati > Cyanobacteriota > Cyanophyceae > Coleofasciculales > Coleofasciculaceae > Coleofasciculus > Coleofasciculus sp. E2-BRE-01. The sequence goes on from NZ_JAVKEA010000112.1 coordinate 16,370, forward strand.
AATAATAAATTTATTTCCTAGCTCTATGAGTCAGTAACATTAAGGAGCGTGCCATTCAATTGAGATTATAGGTATGTTGATAAGCTCAACTCTAGCTGAACAACGAACTGTCCTGCGGAATATTAGCTGGCAAACGTTTGAAGTATTATTGGTAGAAACGGGTGAAGACAGGGGGTATCGGTTTGCTTATGACGGCGGCACGTTGGAAATTAGGACGCCTCGCTTTGACCATGAGAATCCTAAGGCTAATTTGGGTAATTTTATTGTTGCATTAGCTGAAGAGTTAGATATTGAGATTAAAAGCGCTGGTTCGACAACGCTGAAACGAGAAATAGTCAAGCGAGGGATAGAACCAGATAATTGTTATTATATCCAAAATGAACCTGCTGTTCGAGGTCGGCAAGATATTGATTTAGAAATTGATCCGCCGCCTGACTTAGCGATTGAAATTGATATTACCAGTAGTTCTGTAGATAAATTTGGGATTTACTCGGCGCTAGGTGTCCCTGAACTTTTGCGGTATAACGGGCAAGTTTTGCGATTTTATCAACGGGTAGAAGGACACTATGTTGAGTGTGAATCTAGTTTGGCTTTTCCTTTAGTATCCGTGAGTGCAATGAGCCGATTTATTCAGCAGCGTACAACAATGGGCGAAATTGCGCTGTTGAAAGGGTTTCGCGCTTGGGTGAGAGAAAATTTATAAATAAAGTATGAAATACAGGTGTGGTACCGCTAAAATAGTGGAATAAGCTGTCACGCATTTAAATTAGGTATGAGTAGCGAGCAGGATGTTCGCACTACAGGGATTTCGTCCTTATCACCGTAGGAGTTATCAGCGATGGGCATTGAGAATAGAAGATGGAAAGGATTATTTGCTCCCACTGAAGTTGTTGAACTGAAACAGATGTGTTTAACCCCTGGACAGATGTTTCAACCGGGAAAATATAAGGCTGAAGATTTACCGGAAATTGCTTTTGAAATGGGTTTAGTGGAGAGTGTGGCAAATGGGGAAACTCAACAGGATAAAGTTGATCCGGCTGCTGAAAAATAGTAAGCTAATACACATTTAAATTGTGTATTTCCTGTTGCCTGTTCCCTAATCTCAACCTTATGTGGAATGTCACTGACTTAAGGCTGGTGGACAATGCCCACGATGGCGGACTGACACAGCTAAAATTGTGGAATAGATTTGACGTTTAAACCGGGCGCAAGCCTTGCGCCCCTACAATGCTAATCCACCAATTAATGTGTGCCAAGCCACTACTGGCGTAACTATTGCCTATTGCCTATTCCCTATGACACACCGAGCGAAGTCGAGGTGTTCCCTCTCCCCACCACAAAACTTATTCAGCAGCCCCTACTTATGACAACCAATCCTTATGCTTGGTTAGAAGACTCTCTTTCTACTATCCACAAAGCCAACTGGTATCGTTCAGTGCAAACGCTGCAAAATCGTCCCGGTGCGGTGGTAAAACTGGAAGGGCGAGAGGTGATTAACTTTGCCAGTAATGATTATTTAGGATTGGCGGGAGATGAACGTTTAATTCAAGCCGCGATTACAGCGACTCAGCACTATGGTACAGGTAGTACCGGTTCTCGGTTACTCAGTGGACATCGGGAATTGCATCGAGAATTGGAATGTGCGATCGCATCCCTGAAACAAACCGAAGATGCATTGGTGTTTAGTTCGGGTTATCTGGCGAATTTAGGTGCGATCGCGGCTTTAGTGGGGAAGCGAGATCTGATTCTGGCAGATCAGTATAATCACTCTAGCCTCAAGAATGGGGCAATTTTAAGTGGTGCGACAGTAATCAACTATATCCATAGGGATATGGAAGACTTAAAGCATCAACTGGTTCACCATCGCCACAATTACCGCCGTTGTCTGATTGCAACTGATAGCGTTTTTAGTATGGATGGGGATTTATGTCCCTTGCCAGACATTCTCTCACTAGCGGATCAATTTAGCAGCATGGTACTCGTTGATGAAGCCCATGCAACGGGTGTTTTAGGTGTTACAGGTGCAGGCTGTGTGGAACATTTTGGCTGTACGGAACACTCCTTAATTCAAATGGGAACATTGAGTAAAGCATTGGGGAGTTTAGGGGGATATATTGCGGGTTCAGCGACTCTGATTGATTTCTTGAGAAATCGCGCCCCTAGCTGGATTTATACTACTGGACTATCTCCGGCTGATACGGCGGCGGCGTTAACGGCGATTGAAATTGTCCAAAAAGAACCACAACGTCGCGATCGACTTTGGCAGAATGTAGAAATGCTCAAGTCTTTAATTCAGCAAAAGTTACCGGGGCTGAATATATTGCCCTCTGAATCGCCAATTTTGTGCCTTCAATTTACCAATGTTAAAGATGTTTTGAACATGGCACAACAGCTAAAAACAGCAAGTATTTTTGCCCCAGCTATTCGTCCTCCCACGGTTCCCACGAGTCGGATTCGCATTTCGGTTATGGCAACTCATGAAGCGACTCACTTTCAGTTATTAGTGCAATCACTGCTGCGGGGGTTGGCTTAATGAGGGGTTGCTGAATAAGTGCTGTGGTGAGGGGAAGATGGGGGAGCGGAGGGAGCTGGGGAAGCAGGGGAAGCGGAGGGAGCAGAGGGAGATGGGGAAGATGAGGAATAGGGGCGGGTTTTACCATTAACATTTGCTTTTCACCCTGATGTCACTAAACCCGCCCCAACGGATGACAAACATTCTGCGACGAATGACGAATGACAAATGACAAATGACCATCTCCACCGTTAGCTTGTATTGTGTCCACCTACTTAGTGCTATATTATTCAGACTCAGCATCTTCGGGTTCAAACTTAACCTTGTTATACGCATCAGTTAAAGAAATTTCAAAATCGAGTGAGGAGAACGCGATCGCCTCATCGGATTCATCATATTCGCGCAATGACCATTGTTTAGTGTCTGTCTTAGAAAAATGTTCAACATATCGTTTAGTTTGATCCAGGAGTAAATACTCCCAAAAACTGGGAATTGTACGGTAGGCTTCAAAGTTGCCACTGTAGTCATACCCTTGGGTGGATTTTGACGAAATCTCGATAATAACCTGAGGATTCGTAATTGTGTCGGTGCGGTTATTGTAATAGTCGGGTTCTTCTGCAACAACCATGACATCGGGATAGGTATAGATACGTCTTTTCGGTATCCACAGACGCACATCACTCATGAAAACTCGGTAATCGAGTTGCTTGAAGGCAAAATTAAGTTCGGTACTAAAGTTAAGCGCGATCTGATTATGATTTGTAGATCCACCTGCCATGGCATAAATTTGACCGTCAATGTACTCACTTTTATAGTCGGCTGCTTCCTCCAGGGTTAGATATTCCTCTGGAGTGTAGTATTGCTGTTCAGTAACCTGCATAGTTAAACCGGGAATATTGAACGAAGGCTTACTTTTACTGTACCTCCTTAAGGATTAAATAATCAGGATTTACGCAGCAACACTACTTATGGGGGTAAAGGTGCGTTACGCTACGCTAACGCACCCTACGATTAACGGTTAAATAATGACGAATGACAAATGACAAATGACAAATGACAAATGACAGACTTACTCGGAAGTCGATGAGAACTCGATACGAACTCGAACAACTCCATCACGAACTCAAATCACCACCGGGTTTAATAGCAATTAGCAAGAGAAAACCCTTGCTATTAACCGAGTTCACGAGGACATTCATGTGTTATTCCAAGTTTTGGCACAGGCGACGACTCAATCAACCTTTCGGATTACTCCACCCATATTTTGGCTGATTGCAGGTGTTCTACTTTGCCTAGTTGAATTCCTTATCCCCAAATCTTGGGCGAAGCGATTCCGGTTTATTGTCCTGATGATGGGTGTAGCTGCGTTACTTGTCTCATTTATTGTATGGCAGGGCGCGATCGCACTGGGGTTTGAGTGGCAATTCCTGATGTATGACGGGTTTAGCTTACAGGTGATGTATTGGATGGGATTATCCTTTGCCTTTGCTATCTGGTTGCGCCCTATGTTGATTCGGCGTCCTAAATATACTATCCCAGAGGCAACTCAAGCCCAGGTATTAACCGAGATATTACCGGGAGAAACGGGACGAGTGATGTATGAGGGTTCCTCTTGGCAAGCCTGTTGTGCCGATCCCGAACGTGCGATCGCACCGAATCAAACGGTTTATGTGTTGCGGCGAGAGGATAATACGTTGATTGTCATGCCATGAGTTGGTCATTCGTCTTATGTCATTCGTCCTTCTATTTGAAAATAGTCAGATGTTCACATTGCTGTTAATGCAGACAGAAGTGAATCGCATTGATGCCCAAACAATTCTGGCACAAGCGACTACGAAATCCGCATTTATTCCTCATCCATCCTTGTTCTGGTTAGGTAGTGGTGTTGTACTTTGCCTACTGGAGTTGTTTCTGCCAAAAGCCTTCAGCAAAAAGTTCAGACTTGTGCCTCTGTCAATGGGAATTATTTCCCTAATCATAGCGTTTAGCTTGTTTAGAATGACAAGATTTATCGCATTTCGCTGGCAGGTGGCTTACTGGATGGTATTGTCTACAGCCTCGGTTATTTGGATACGTCCGATGTTGCTCAAGCGGAAAAAATTTAAAGTTCCAGAAGCAACGGAAGCCAAAACATTAACGGAAATTTCACTAGGAGAAACCGGACGAGTTCTCTATGAAGGCAGTTCTTGGGCAGCGCGTTGTCAAGAACGGCAAATGAGTATTCCTGCCAATCAAACCGTTTATGTTGTCGGACAAGAGGATAACACATTAATTGTTTTGCCGGAACATTTATTTCGAGCGTAATGGGTTCATTATCCGTGGTATTCGCAAAACATCAAGCCAGTACCATTTAATGGCTGATCGGTTCACATTCAATCAAATTGTATCTCAAGAGGATAATTAAAATGTATCAGTGGTTTTTTATGGCATTTATCGCGCTAACAGGTACAACTTTAGCGGGGAGTGTCAAGATTATTAAACAAGGGGAAGAGGCGTTAGTTGAAACCCTGGGTCGATATGATGGTAAAAAACTAGAACCGGGTCTAAATTTTGTTATCCCATTCCTGGATCAAATTGCTTGTCAGGAAACGATTCGCGAACAAGTTTTAGAAATCCCACCGCAAAATTGCATTACTCGTGATAATGTTTCAATTGGAGTGGATGCTGTGGTATATTGGCGGGTAATTAATCTGGAAAAATCTTATTACAAAGTTCAGAATCTGCAAGCCGCGATGGTGAATTTAGTTTTAACTCAAATTCGCTCAGAAATGGGGAAACTTGAACTGAACCAAACCTTTACCGCTCGCACTGAAGTGAATGAAATGCTATTGCGGGAATTAGATATTGCCACAGCACCGTGGGGAGTCAAGGTAACGCGGGTAGAATTGCGGGATATTGTTCCTTCAAAAACCGTGCAAGGGGCAATGGAATTACAGATGTCAGCGGAACGGAAAAAACAGGCGGCAATTCTGACATCGGAAGGAGAACGAGAAGCAGTCGTTAATAGTGCCAGAGGGGAAGCTGAGGCACAAATCATTGAGGCAGAAGCGCGTCAACGAGCCGCTATTTTAGAGGCGGAAGCGCAACAAAAGCAGCAAGTTCTCAAGGCGCAAGGGACAGCCGCCGCGATGGATATTCTTAGCAAAAAGTTAAACACTGCTCCCTCATCAGCCCAAGCACTACAGTTTTTATTGGCACAAAACTATTTGGATATGGGGATAAAAATTGGTAGTAGTAACAGCAGCAAGATCATGTTTATGGACCCGCGCACGATTCCAGCGACGTTAGATGGGATTGGTTCGATAATAACAGAGGAGAGTAATGGAGAGTTAAGTAAGTTGGCTTAGACTTAATTTCATCGGGTGCGTTATGCTTCGCTAACGCACCTAAAATGCTGATTTGCTGTCGTCCTCACCAGAAACCGGGGTTCTGGGAATCTGAGCGGCGAAAAGTACGGAGTTTAGTCAGTTTTGAATGTATGCGATCGCGTATTTATGGATGTAGAAACCTACTCCAATTTTCTGTTTTTTGCGTGTCGTTTGTGTCGGCTAATCTATTGAAAACAATAAACACAGCTTGATCGAATAAGTAATCCAGAAAAGCCCCGATGATGTTCAAATTACACCAATTTTACATTATACAGTTTGAAGCGATTATCATTTGTGATGATCATATAATCTTCGGCTTTTGCCTGAGCGATAATCAAGCGGTCAAAAGGATCTTGATGATGAAAGGGCAAATGCTGCAATATTTCGTAATGACTAAACTTAGCGTCTAAAATTTGAAACTGATTATTTATTATAAATGAGTATTAATTGAATAGTTCATGTTAGCCTATAGTCTTCACAACCCAGAGGTGTTGCATCAAAATCATCTGCCACATAACTAAAAATACCTTTACCACAACCAAATTGGCGAGGCTTAGTAGTGACTATATTTTCCGCTGAATTTTCTTTGATAGTCTGGATCTCATTTAAAAGTTGAACATCTTGTAATAATAAAATCCACTGAATCAGTTCTAGTTTTAGATCTTGTATTTTCATGGCTTGTACAGACATTAGTTTTATCCGCAGTATAACTATTATAATATTAATTAGCTAGCCAAACTGCGCCACACCCGAACAAATGGGAATGACAGGAATCGAACCTGCAACCCAGTGATTAAGAGTCACCTGCTCTGCCAATTGAGCTACATTCCGTTATATAAGATTTACCCAAACTTATCCAAAGCATGGACATCATTGGAACTTACTTCCTGCTTCATCCTGGCAGTGACGGCACTTAACCAGTCCACAGGCTAACACCACCTAACTGGCGGCTATATAAAGTCACCTATCTAGCTGTGGTTTTTGGCTGGATAGGTACACCAAAAAGTATACATAAGTAGTCGGACATAAATAAACGGCTCTGTGTTAAGAAATGTAAAAAAGCACGAATTTTTATGTCACAAGCGTTGCGGTAATGCTTACAAAACTTTATACAGTTCCCAAAACTTGTGTCCGACTACTTACTCTTGTCGAACCCATTCCATCGGGACAAGTCTCTACCCAATGCATGGGCAATAATGGGTAAATGTTTCCAGCTTTTTGATTACAGCTACTCACCCCCGATCAAACCCCTCTGGATGGAATTGAACCACCGCATCCGATATTCGTAGTATCAGTGCCAGAATCCACTGGCAGAGGGATGAATCCACCGGGAAGGTACTGCCCCTTCTACCCTGAGGGGGTGACAAGGAACTTGAAGGTACTACCGGGTGTCGGGTGTCGGGTGTCGGGTGTCGGGAAAAATTGAACTTTACTCAGGGAGTCACCAAAAACTCTATTGTTTATTCGTTGGCTCGCCTGGAGAGCGCTCGCTCCTTACCCTATATCCTCTTATGGGCTTTTGTGTTCCTCTAAGATTTACCCCACACCCCATACCCCACACCCCATACCCCACACCTTGCCTACCTTTGACGCCAGCTTGTCACCCCTTCAGCCTTCTACCTCTGCATTATCAGCACAGCGCCTCACTTTTCGGCTTCCGGTGGATAGAGGAAGATGGAGGAATCGAACCCCTACGACATCGCTGCCGTACCACGGTTTTCAAGACCGCTTGCCGTCCATTCAGCGGCATCTTCCAGTTAAGGGTGTCTGACGGGACTTGAACCCGCTATTGACTTGTTCCACAAACAAGCGCCACGACCGCTTTGGCTTCAGACACCATAATGGATCTGGCGGAGGTTGAACCCGCAACCTCCTGTGTGCAAAACAGGCGTTCTCCCATTGGAACTACAGACCCTAAGTGGGTGGACATAATAAAAGCTAACGGTGGAGATTGTCATTCGTCATTTCTCATTTGTCATTTGTCCTTTGTCCTTTGTAAGGGGTTGACGCAATATCTCTCGCACTGCCATTAAAATCTCTCCCAATTTATTTTTACCACTGCCATCTTTACCGCATCCCCAGTAGTAATCTCTGGGGGCATTCTCGACAATCAACTCATCCCCTGCCGCCAAAAGTATCTCACGGATATCAGCATGAGTTTCAAACTTTTGCAAAACTCCCCGCTTCATGATTTCCTCCTTGACCTGTTCCCAATCGCTCCGGATAGGGTGTTCCCGACTTCTGCCAATTTTGGCAGCGTCTTTAGGCGTTTTCACTTCGCGGATTTTGTCGAACCAAGGGGGATCCGTCTCGACAAATTTCTGTGCTTGGAAGTAATGTTCACTCGTTGCCCACCAACAACCATCTAACTCAAAACCATGGCGAGAAAAATTGGAAAAGCAACCGTAGGGTTTTTCGCGGGTGCTGTAGAAATAGATCGGCATACTTTTAATTGGTATTTTTGTACTATTATAGTCTAACATCCTGTAATTGTGCGATCGCCCTCGCGTGCAAGTTACCAGAGCGTTGTGATGCGTCTTCTCAGTTACTAGAGGACTCCGCCGATGAGTTATTACACACTCTTTAAAGGATGGCTACCTCTAAGCCAACCTATCGGGTTCTTCGCACTCCTCGTTCTCAAACGCCCACTGTTAATAAAACAGCGTTACTCTTCCTCTCGTACTAAGTATGTAGGCTCTTAGATGTCAGGGCACGCAAGGCGCGATCGCACAGTCTGTTGAGTCAAAGAAAATAACCTCCTTTTTGAACAGTATTCAACGCCCCCACCAGGATTTGAACCTGGAACTCTCAGCTTAGAAGGCTGCTGCTCTATCCCTTGAGCTATGGGAGCTTATATTTCGTCCTCTTTCCTTTGTCATTTAGCTGAAAATCGATTGTGGAATTCGGTGATTATCCTTTTTTGTTGGGTTGAATCAAGGACAGAAAATAACACCATTTTGAATTGTCCCAAAAACTGACCATTGGGTAATAAAAAATTAGCAAACATTTGGGCAACTATTGAGGGTTCATTCTGAAAAACACCACACCCCCAAGCGCCTAAAACTAGCGCATCACATCCCTGATAAACGGCTAAACTCAAGACTTTAGCACCGCGACTATACAAAACTTCGCCTATTTTTAGTAATGTGCCATCATCGTTACGGAAAATTGGACAACCTGGGGAATAAATGATTCGATCTGAGTAGAGGAGTGATTTATGGGAACGATGATACTCATAGTATTCTGGACATTTTAACAAGCTTTTATAAAGGGCAGAACTTCTAGCTAGACTTTCTTCCTGGGCTTGTGCGCCCTTGATAAAGCCACCGCCTGGGTTTTTAGCTGAAGCAAAGTTGAGGACGCCAATCTTGTGAAACTGTTGAGATTGTGCCATGCGTTTTGAGCCGATCAAAGTTGTCTCATTTCTGACTTCAAATTCAGTTGTAGAGAATTTGGTAGTGCTGGAGAGAACATTTTGTTCGAGAGTCGAGAGGCTGTCTGGGTCATAGTATTTTGTCTGCACCAAACAAGCGTTTAAATCTTGAGTAATATCAACCCGTTGACCCATCGGAGAGTCGTAATAGCCAGCATCAAGAATCTTGAGTGTATCTTGCGCGATCGCCATCCTGTTCATAAGTAATAATTTATACCTTATACGTCAATTGTAGTGGCGGGTTTAGGGACAATTGTAGGGGCGGGTTGAGGAAATCTGTAGGGGTAGGTTTAGGGAATCTGTAGGGGCGGGTTTAAGGAATCAATTCAGCTATTCACCACTAACGGAACAACAAAACCCGCCCTCCCCACCGATAAATGAACAACAAAACCCGTCCTGAGTCATCAATCATCAACTGGAAAATCTGATGCTAGAATTAATTAATCTTGCATTAGTATCAACTTAAGGTGAATGGCGCTGACTTAAACGGAATGTCGAGAACTTGAACGCCAGGAAATAAATTTCCGGCTTAAAGCTCAAGTAAGCTAAAGCTTACTACATGAAAGGCTTTAAACCCGTTTTAACGGGTTTTAGCTTTTAGCCCGAACTTTAGTTCAGGGCATAAGTTGACTTACTCCCCCGAAAACTATGTCCTCGCCACGCCCTGTGAGAATTGAACTCACTGTTTCTGCCTCCAATCCCAAGTTACTCAAAGGTCTAGACACCTGGTTGCGCTTGGGTTTAATCAGTGATGCCCAAGTTAAGCAACTAGGGCAACTTTATCTATCTTGTCGCCTCCCGCAACCAGAGATTGCGCCGCTTCCATCTCGCCCCCAATCCCGAAAGGTGGAAACCAAGGTAGAGGAACCCGTTCCTATTCCTACTGTGTCGCCTGTATCCCGCATCTGGCAATCATGGCAAGAGGAACTGAGTGTACGCTGGCTGCTGTTTCTAGGTGTCTTTCTGGTTGTTGTCTCCTCCGGTGTCCTCGCCGCGACTCAATGGCAGAATTTTCCGCCATCGGGACAGTATGGTGTGTTATGGACATATACCATTGTCTTTTGGGGAATTAGCCTGTGGGCGGGAAAACGTTCTAATTTAAAATTAACCTCTCAAACCTTACAACTGATTGCCTTACTTTTAGTCCCGGTTAATTTTTGGGCAATAGATGGTTTTGGCTTATGGCGTCATCCCTGGGAATGGATTGTTGTGGGGGTGGCGGCGTTAAGTTTAACGGGAATTACGGTTATCAATTCGTCTATCCAAACGAACTCATTTCGGCTTACCTCCCGCGCTTCTCTAATTTTATGGTTAAGTTATCTACACTGGGGTTGGAATTGGTCACAGGTTCCATTAGTCGCTGTTTATTTAGGCGTCATCGGAACCGCAATGTTTCTCCCCGCCTCCGCTTCAACCCCTCGCGCTTCCCCATCTTTGCCGAATAATGCACCCACGGGTAGTTTAGTGGTGATTTATGCCCTTACGGTGTTATTAGGACGGGCAATTTTCGTGATGAATGTGCCAATTACCCAACTCGGTTTGGCGATGGGAATTTGTGGTTGGTTGTTGGCGCGACAGGGAAAACCTCCAGCCGTCTCACGAGAGTCTGTTTCCTCCTTTAGCACAAAAGTCTGGGATGGAATTGGCGGTGGGTTACTGTTGATCGGTTGGTTGGTTTCGGTAGGAGAAGACATTCCTTGGCAAGCCACGGCGGTTAGTGGGTTGGCGATTGGGTTTTTCACCCAGCGCTTACAGTATTCTCGGCGGCGTCTGGATTTAGCTGCCATCTTTATCATTGGCTTGCAAACGCTATTTTTACTATGGCGATTAATCCCTGCAGCGGTACAAGAACAGGTAATCAGTTTCCTCTCTCAACAGGTGGGTTCAAATGTGGAAGCCTGTTGGGGTGTTGCCCTATTTCCTTACATTATTCTGTGGGTAGGTTTGACCGATTGGCTATATCGGAAGTCGAACCCTAAATTAGCCCGGCTTGGGGAAGGACTCACATTAGGATTGGGTGTGATGTTAACGGTAATCAGTAGCCTGAATCCGACGGCGCGATCGCTCAATCTCTTACTCTCTACTATCACCCTTGCTATTGTTACTCATCGCCGCCCTCCTCTGCGGGTTCCTCTGGTTTATCTCACCCATATCGCCGGATTATTAACCCTCTGTTCGTTTATCGATGGATGGTTTCCAACTCTCAGCCAACCCCTCTGGGCAAGTTTATTGTTGGCGTTAATGGTAGGAGAATGGAGTCTGAGTATAAGGCAGGAAGGGCAAACGGTAGAAGCAAATCCTCCATCTCCTGTCCCCCAACAGATTTGGTATCTCAGTTGTTGGCACATTGGTTTTGTCCTCGCTGGAATTAGTTATGTTTTACTGGCTGAGGAAAGCATTACCTATGTAATTCCCTTTCCCACGCACCTCTGGGGACTTTTATGGTTACTCACCCCATTAACCTTAACTGGAGTTGCCAGTCTTAGTCAGCGATCGCGGCGCATTCAGGCAGCTTCGTGGAGTGCGATCGCTTTATTTTTAGTACAAGGGCTAACCCTAGCCTCACCGCAGAGTCGGCTGATTGGCTTAGGGGTTGCCACAGTGTTAATGTTCCTGAATAGTCGCTATTTACGCGAAACGGTAGCCGCCGTCATTACAATTGGTTTTGCCCTCAGCTTTTTGGCGGCATGGCTATGGCAAGGCATTCCCGGATTACCCGCCCTATCCGTCGCCGATTGGTATGTGGTGGGCGCGATCGCAAGTTTCGGATTATGGCTACTACGGGCTAGCTTAATTCCCCAGTCTGGCGATTTAGCTTCGTCGTATGCCCAAGCCTCGGATGGGTGGGCAATTGCCCTGTCTGGTACAGAGTTAGGATTTCTGACGCTGCACAGTACCCAGAGTTACGTTGAACTAATTCCATCCAGTTGGCATTACCTAGCCGCATCAATGTTAATTGGCGGTGCGATTTGGTTTCGCTGTTGGCGATCATTTACAGAATTTGGTGTCTATGGCATCAGTTGGGCAATCGAATTAGCGATCGCGAATACCATTCTGTTACGAAATGGTTCATCCTTAACCCTAGCCACCGCCAATATTATCTTGGCACTTGTGATACTATTCCTCACCGATTGGTGGTTTGCCCGTTTAGAGGGAGACACCGAGGAAGAGGTAGGCGCTAGAAATGCACTGGAGGGTTTACCCTTAATTTATGCCCTAATTGGCATTAGTTTGCGCTGGACGTATTTCACCCCTTATACCGGGTTACTCACCCTCGGTGCAGCGTTAACGGGGATAGGCGTAGGGCGTCGCCGTCTTCCCTGGAAAGGGATCACCTATCTTTCCCTAGCGGGTATTTCCATTGCTTGGTATGAATTGGTGATTTACCAGATGCTGCAAGCCGAGGGCGGAAATCCGGCAGATGGCTTTACTATTCTAGGAGGTGTAGCGGCTGCGATCGCGATTATTTATCGGCTGTTAGCTCGGTTTTGGCAATCGCGCGATCGTTCTACCCTTCTCAACCTCAGTATCACTGAAATTAAAATCACCGCCCACATTCACTGGGCAATTGCCAGTTTCCTGATGGTGTTAACGGTGGGAATGTCGGTGTTAACCACACCCAAGCTAAGAACCATCGGACTTGCCATCAGTTGGATACTGGCTATCTATGCCTTATTACAGGGGCGTACCAGAGGACAAAAACGCCAGTTGTCTTCCCCATCTTTACCATCTCCCCCATCTTCACCATCTCCTTCATCTCCTTCATCTCCCCCATCTCCCTCATCATCTAACCTCTGGATATACGCCGGATTAACCGAAGTCGCCGCCACAGGTGTTTATGCGCGTTTGACATGGACACAGTTGAGTATATTTGACCCCTGGAGAGGGGTAATTGCTTGTTTATTCGCGATCGCGCTTTTTCAACTACCCTGGCGACGCTGGGGATGGAATGATAAACCTTGGCAACATTACGCCATCATCTCTCCTTTGCTAACAGTTTGCCTCAATTATCAAAACCTACCTCCAATCAATTTACTGGCAGTTGCCGGGTTTTATGCCTGGGTTGCTAACCGCCAGTCTAATTTACGCTGGACATATTTGAGTCTATTTTTTGTTGATTGGGCAATCTGGCGGGTTTTAGTTAATCAACAAATCACTGAACCCTTGTGGTATGCTGCCCTAATTGGCGGATCTTGCCTCTACATTGCCCAAATTGATCCAGAATTAAGACGTCCCCGACAACGACAAACTCGTCATTATCTCCGCTTACTGGGTAGTAGCATCATTTGTTTAACCGCCTTATTTTTCCATCAAGAGACTGGACTGATTCCGGGAATCATTAGCGTGGTTGTCCTATTGGCTGGATTAGGACTGCGAATTAGAGCATTTTTAATGGTTGGCACAGCAACATTTGTGCTAACGGTTTTTTACCAGTTAGTTGTTTTGAGTTTTCAGTATCCCTTTTCAAAATGGGTCATTGGCTTAATCGCTGGAATCATTTTTATTAGCATTGCCGCTAACTTTGAACAGCGACGTGAGCAAATTTTGGGCATTTTCCAAAACTGGGCGAACCAGTGGCGAGAATGGGAATAGAAACTAGCAATTTTAGGGTACACCTAAATGTAGGGGCGCAAAGCTTGCGCCCTTAACGATGTATCGCATCAAACCGGAAATTGCTATATATTCCGCTTCCCTCCCCTCGTAATTGAGGGCTAGGGAGAGGTTTTGGGAGAGGTTTTGGGAGAGGTCTTTCCCCTAGTTAATTAACCAACAGAATCATAAATTTCCGCGTCAAAGCCAAAGTAAGAATCGAACTTACAAAGGAAGCCTTTGAACCCGTTTCAACGGGTTTAAGCTTTTAGCCCCAACTTTAGTTGAGGGCTTAAGTGAGTGCTGACCACTCAGCCAGGTGGAAATCTCAAGGTTTCATGGAACCTATAACCAACGCCCTGGATTTTATCGATCGTTAACCTTTATGGTTTGAGAGTTAATGGTCTAACCTTTAACGATTGAACTTTAAGCGTTAAGCGTTGAGCGTTAAGCTTTAAAGGTAGTGGTAGATGGAGTCGGTTGCGAATCGACACCTCATGCTTCTACTAGCATGTGCTCTACGCCATTGAGCTATCCATCTAAATCCATAAATTTAGAGGTTTTCGAGTGACCAGCACTTCTAGTTTAGTCGGGAATCTCAATCATGGTGCGGGCATTGCTAATTGACAGTACCCGGTCAACCGTTGATTTAAACTCTTCAACAAATACTTGCCGTCTCTCGCTCTCTTCTGCGAGGTTAGTGGGATCGAGCAATTCGACACCTTCTCGCTCTAAGAAACTATCCGCCAGAGATTGATATTTTTCAGACGCCGCATTTTTACCCAACACCTCCTTGGCTAACTTATCCAGTCGATCTTTCACTCGTGCTTGAGCGGTTTTGTACTCATTCTGAGTGCGAGTATACGCCGATACCATCGTGTGAAAAACTGCCTCATAGTACACGATGAAATTCTTCATCTCGATAGCTTCAGCCACTGTCATTTCTTGACCCGCGACGGAAACCATGGTGGAGGCATTCGATAAAACAACAGCTCGTTTAATGGTGCGTCGTCTGTCAATTAAAGCATCAACTCGTTGCAAAGCCGCGCGTGCTTTAGAGGCATGGTCTTCTCTTGATTTATAGCCTGTTGGCACTTTACCGACTTCCACAACAGCAATTAACGTATTATTATCTAAATTCGCTCGTGCCGAATCAATCCGTTTTTCCAACAGTGTCAATTCTGCCAAAGCATCAGTTACCGTCATCGTCGTCATTTCTACACCTCCTTAATCTGAAAAACAAAACCTCCAGCATAGTGACAAGCAGACGACGAGAGTTGAACTCGCATCGGCAGTTTACAAGACTGCTGTGTTGCCATTAACACCACACCTGCATAATCAATCTGAAGCAGGTGGCGAGAGTCGAACTCGCATCAGAAGGATACGACGCTTCTATGCTAGCCATTACACCACACCTGCATTTTGGTGGCGGGGGCAGGAGTTGCACCTGCTGATGTCCAGGATATGAGCCTAGCAAGCCACTCTTGCTTCATCCCCGCGTATCACCCATACCCCTGACTGGACTCGAACCAGCAACAACTAGGTTCTTAGGATGGAACCTCTTCCAATTGGGTTACAGGGGTGAAAATTCAAAACTGTAGATGAAAATACCCCTGACAGGAGTTGAACCTGCAAGACACTGAGTCTGAGTCGGTGATGGTTTCCAATTACATCACAGGGGTGTATCGGGATGGCAGGATTTGAACCTGCGACTCCATGCTCCCAAAGCATGGCTTCTAGCCACTGAATTACATCCCGTTATGCTCCCGGTGGGAGTCGAACCCACAATTTAAGAAATCGGGTTTAAGCCGATCGCGTCTGCCAATTCCGCCACAGGAGCGAGTATTGTTACCTAAAAATTGGGTCTAAAGCCTCGTCCTTATAGAACGACTTTGTGTTAAAACTAGTTGAGAGGAAAGGGTATTAAACCTCTATAAAAACCCAGAGCCGAGAGGCTGCGTACCTTGAAAACTAGGCTTAGAGGGTTCTGTACAGGAAAGCTTGTACAGGTAAAAAGTCTAAGCAACAAGCACCAGAAAACAGATTATTTTTTGTTTTCCATAGTACGATAGGGCATATCGAAACTAGCTTCTGTAATGGAGCAAAACGCTTCTGGAGAGAGGCTCCTCTGGTATGAAATAGGACCCCTGTTTGATAGTAAGAGCGCTCGATGAAAGAAGAATCCTCACGCATGCAAGGCTGAGGAGTGTCAAACCACAGGGCAATAAATGGCTGCCCCAGTAGGACTCGAACCTACAACCCCCGCGTTAACAGCGCGTCGCTCTACCATTGAGCTATAGGGCAATGCCAGTCCCCCAGGTCAGTCTTGAACTGACGACCTCTTGCTTTTCAGGCAAGCGCTCTACCCAACTGAGCTACCAGGGGAAATGATTGATTGGCGCAGGGACTGAGATTTGAACTCAGATCATCGGTTTTGGAGACCGAGATGTTGCCGTTACACTATCCCTACATTCGATTTGAACTTTGAAACTAAAATTCAATGGGTCGGGCAGGATTCGCACCTGCAACGCATGAAAGCGGCTGTTTTACAGACAGTTGCCCACCCTAATAGGCGAGCCGACCCAGAGTCTATGTAGTATGTCTGGCTCGATATACTACATAAAGCGGAGAGGACAGGATTTGTTCGCAAAGCGTTCTCGAAGAGTAGCTGCAATGGGTTGCCCCACGCTTCCTTAGCAGGGAAGTGCTTTCACCAATTCAGCCACCTCTCCAGATAGCCCCAAGGAGACTTGAACTCCTCTTTCTGCCTTGAGGGGGCAGCGTCCTAACCACTAGACGATGAGGCTGGAGCAGGAGCAGTAGGAGTAGCAGGGATCGAACCTGCGACTGGCACCTTATGAGGGTGCTGCTCTGCCCACTGAGCTATACTCCCAAAAATTGAGTGGGAGCAGCAGGAATCGAACCCGCAACCAGACGGTTAAAAGCCGTATGCTCTGCCAGTTGAGCTATACTCCCCTTCCTCAAATAGTCTGCTTCTTTTAAAGGTCAAGTTCGGAGCTGTCAGTATTCCCTTCAACCCCTTGACAACTTGACCTCGTTCATCAATGTCATAGCCCCAACGGGATTTGAACCCGTGTCTTCTGAGCGAAAATCAGAGATCCTTGTCCACTAGACGATAGAGCCAGATAGCGGGAGCGACGAGACTTGAACTCGCAACCTCAGACTCGACAGGTCTTTGCTCTAGCCATTGAGCTACGCCCCCACATTAATGAAAAAATGTGTTACATATTCAGTTTTCAAGGTTCGGTATGAGCGTTTGGAGTCAAGCGGTTTTGCTCTTTCCCCTTCGCTCTTAAATATATACTACAAATATACTACAAATTCGTCAAGGGTTTGGGCAAAAAATTTTTGAGATTGGCTCAAAAGCTTATGGATAGGACGATTCAAGCGCGATCGCACTTCAGCATCCCCTTTTTGAAGCTATCCCTTGGAGATGGACGAGGTAAAGTCTCACGCTTTAACCGTGGGTGAGCGCCATAACTCTATCAAGCTTTTTAAAGATTGTATGAAGTTCCGAAAAATGGCTTACCTATAATTTTTATTGATGAGTTGGAACGAGTTTGCCTTGTTATTCAGTGGTAAAGTTTTTAATTATATGAATTTATTTCTATTTATTTTTTTAACGATTAAGCTTTTCAGGCTAAATCGTTCTTTATTAGAGCTTTATAGCATTTGTTGCATTTCCTTTATATTTAATGAGTGTTTACAAACATAATTGTTTAGAAAAAACAGATATTTAAAGATTGTGTGAAGATGGGTTTGATACAATTTTTTTGTGCGGGTTAGCTGTAGTATTATTTTTAGTAAGTGGATATTTAGGTATGGATAAGCATCATATTTTAGGAAGTAAAGTCAACCTTGTAAGCTGTAATAAGGCTACACAAAAAGTGCTTGATTGGGCTGGAAATCAGAGTTCACACTATGTCTGCTTGGCTAATGCTCACATGATTATGGAGGCTTACGATTCAAAAAAATTTTGGGAAATTTTGAATGCAGCAGACTTAACGCTTCCAGATGGGATGTCATTAGTGGGGAGCCTTAGAATTTTAGGAGTAGCTAATCAGGAGCAGGTCTGTGGTAGAAATTTAACCCTGTCCCTATGTGAACAAGCAGCTAAAAGGGAAATAGCAGTAGGTTTCTACGGAAGTTCTAACAAAGTTTTAGATAATTTAGCAAGAAATCTGAGACAGCGTTATCCCAATCTAAGCATATCCTATATTTACTCACCTCCATTTCGCCCCCTTTCTTGCAAGGAAGAAGAAGCCGTAATACGAGATATCAATGCTTCTAAAGCCCGAATCCTATTTGTCGGCTTGGGCTGTCCTAAGCAAGAGTATTGGATGGCCAAGCACAAAAAGCATTTTCAAGGAGTGATGGTAGGAGTGGGTGCCGCCTTTGATTTTCTGTCTGGGACTAAGCCTTCTCCTCCCCGCTGGCTACAAAACATGGGACTAGAATGGCTATTCCGACTTTTTTTGGAACCTCGTCGTCTTTGGTATAGAAATTTATGGAATAACCCTAGGTTCATATTATTCTTTGCCTTACAAATTACCAAATCATTTTTCCTGTTAATCCAAGATGACAGCCTAGAGTCAAGCTAGGATGTTGGGAGCATCCCATTTGGGAAACAACATCACCTCAAGCAACGGTATTTCATGGGTTTCAGCTCTCCAAAAATAGCTAATGTGCAAAATTGGGATGCTCCCAGGATTTTGAGATTGGTGCAAGATCTGAGTTAGTATATAAAAATCCTTGGCGATCTAGTGTTGAAATGAAATCTTTTTATCAAGAATCACAACAAACCCAGCCTATACGACACATTTTTACTGTAGATGTTGAAGATTGGTATCATGGGATAGCCGATGAAAAGATAAGGGCATCTGCTGAGCGGCGTCTGCACTATGGACTTAGCAGAATATTAGAACTCCTTTCAGAATATGAGGTAAAGGGTACTTTTTTCTGGCTGGGTTCTGCGGCTGTAGAGCATCCAAGTCTTGTACAACAAGTAGCTGAAGTCGGCCATGAGCTTGGTTGTCATGGATGGTCTCATGAGCCTATATACACTATGTCTGTTGAAAGATTCCGTGACGAGACTAGGCACGCTTTGGATGTGATTGCAGACCTGGCGGGGAAGCCAGTTACCGCATACCGTGCGCCTTACTTTTCGATAACACGCAGATCTCTGTGGGCGCTTGAAATTCTTGCAGAATTAGGGTTTCGATATGACAGCAGTATTTTCCCTATGCAACATTGGCGCTATGGAATCCCAGACTTTGAACCGCAACTACAGCAAATTAATACTCCTGTCGGACCAATTTATGAGATGCCAATGTCAGTTCGGCGAATCCTGGCTTATAACATCCCAGTGTCTGGCGGCGCTTACTTCCGTCTCTACCCCTACAAGCTGACACATAGCAATTTTCGTGCATTGGAGCAAGAAGGTCGTCATGGTGTTTTTTACATCCACCCGTGGGAGCTAGACCTAAATCGCCCCTTGATATCACTCAATTGGAAGGAGCGTATCACTAATTCTATCAATCGTTCCTCAACTGAGCCGAAGCTGCGGCAATTGCTCGAAGATTTTTCTTTTGCACCGCTAGGTGAGGTTTGTGCAATGTGATAACCTAGCGAGGGGCAAGGTAATTTTGACCCGGTATCTAACCGCTTCCAGTTCTGAAAATTATCGGCTTTAAACTGAAGTTCCCCCAGCCAAAAAATCAAAACTGCCTCACCGTGAGGCTTTCAGCGATTTTTTAGCCGCCCTACTTATGTACAATCGCTGAAACCTTGATGTAGCGTGGGTTTCAACCGATCTCTTGTTATATGGCAAAAATACCACGATACATTCCTTCGGAACAGGCTCCGCCAACGCGGTATTTTTGCAAGTGCTACATGGGTACGATTTTTGATGATATTGAGCGTTCAAACCATTACGGTATAAGGCTTTAGCCTTGGTGCAGTACATCTGTATGGGGGTAACTTCAGTTTAAATTGTGTTATACCATTTCTCTTTAATTGTGCAACGAATAAACCCCCCGGCTATCGCTGTCCCCCCTTTCCACGCACTTTACCACTATATATGGTGTAGCTGCGTAAGTCCTGGAATTACAAAAATCAACAATGATCAATTGGGCAGAGGTTGTACGGGACAATCCTTCGAGCAGTACACTTCGACAAAACGAATCGTCGCCGTATCCTTATACTCCTTCGTCTGGTTAAATTCCTTTTGCGGTGAGCGATAGACCCCAGCCAAGCTATCATCATTCGCTGCACCCAGCCGAAATGTCATGTCAGGAGACGGATGTTGGGCAAACTTGACGTATTCCCGTGACTCGTTAACAGTGTGATAGGTCAGAGTCGCTTCTCCGTAAACCTCTTCTGCTTGCTTCAGGGGGGTTCCGGGTCCAACACCGTCAGCCGTTTGATAATTGGGATTGTCTGTAACTAACGCCTCGATGATGTCGTCATCACTCATCGGTATTCCCGCCGGATACAAGATGTAGTATTGTGGTTTACCTTCTTGAACGATCGCGATCGCATCAAAATCGACCATGAATGGTGACGTAACCCGAAACTCAGCTTGATCTGCCAGCAATTCTTTCAGTTCACCCAGCGTCATCCCAACTTGTGCTACTCCAATCCCCTTTGCAGAGATCCGTTGGGTTTGAGCCGATTGAGTGGATTTAGACGGATCAACCGTAGGACTTTCGCCAGGTGAGGTGTCAGGGGATGATGGCTGCGCCGAGCGTGCATCTTGAGAAGACACAGGAGATGTATCTGTCGGGTTTGGAGAGTTATTCTCGCAACTGACGAGTAGGCAAAAAATAAACGTGATTAGAGGGATTTTTAGTTGGCGCATGATTGACCCCATTTTAACTCCAATGGCACGCTCTAGTCAGCATTGTGATCTTATGGGCTTTTGTGTTTCTCTAATATTTTCCCCACACCCCACACCCCATACCCCACAACCTGCCTACCTTTGACGCGAGCTTGTCACCCCCTCAAGTCAATCAGGCTTCTTCCCTAATAATCGAACACCTATCCCCACAGCACCGAATACCAGCAACCCTAACACCGAACCCGGTTCAGGAACAGTAGCCGCTACAGCGCGATCGGCTTGAATTAACCCGAAACCACTGTCAAAGTCAAAACCAGGACTCTCCATATCCAGAGCAGTCGTTTCCAATATACGATAAATTTCACTTGGACTCATATCCGGCGCAGCGTCCAACATTAAAGCCGCCACAGCCGCCGCATGAGGCGCCGCCGCCGACGTACCAAAGAAGTTGGGAAACCCATCACCTTCGGGATCTCTAGGATCTAAGAAAGGAGGTGGGAAAAAAGTTGTATTCGTTCCATCAGCCGCAATAATCTCTGGCTTCAAGCGAATCTCCGGATTTGCCAAGCGATTACCCGCCGTATCAAACAGAATCGGCGTGGGTCCTGCTGAGGAAAATGGCTCCAATAAAGCTGGATCAACACCAAATTCGGGTGTGTCCTGATAAAACGCCGCACCAACAGCTTCTGCTCCCCTAGCATTAGGATGTCCGAACACCGTTCCACTGGCAGTATCGTACTCGTTCAGCGTACCCTCGCCAAACAAGATGTATTTCATCAATCCAGGATCTAAACCCTCTACCTTTGATATCGCTAAGTTAAACGTATCGGTTCCTAATGAACCATCATTGAAGAACGAGAAAAATTCAACCGCATCATTCCCCACATTTTGATTAACACTGCTCGCCAATATATTCGTTCCTGACTCATCAAACAGGAAAATATCCAGATCATTAAGAGAACCTGCACCACCGCTCACCGAAAAGAATGGTGAATCCCACTGAAATGAGATGCCAAATCCGCTATTCTCAGGAAGCGTCAAACTTTGCAAAATATCAACGCCTGCACCTGGATCAAAATCATGAAATTCACCGCCGACTAACGGTTCAAACAGATTACTTCCATTAAACGCACTTTCGTAGGAGTTTCGAGCATCGTTACCCGCCGCCGAGAAATAGGAAACACCCTGATCAACGACAGTATCAATCGCTTGAGCAATGACTCCATCCTGGAACATTGGCTCAGTGGGATAAAAGATGTCATCGACAATAATATCCGCACCTGCATCGGCGAGTGCCAGAATCCCTTGGGCAAAATCGGTTTCATTAAAAGCCGCCGTGTGAAACGCCAAATCCGCACCTGGAGCCACATCATGGATCAGTTGCATCATGGCACGACCTTCATCGATACCAAAGATATCACCTAAACTCCCATCATTAGGTAAATCTTTCAGCACGTTGATACCCGATGGCAAATCCCCACTCGCCACATCCTCGGCGGCTGTACCAGAAAAATTAAAGCTATCCGATAAAACTCCAATCGTCACCCCGGTTCCATCGACACCAAACTGCTCACGCGCTACATCTGCACGTAAAGCGGCATTAGCCTGACTGGTTGTTCTGCCGACATTGGTGATGGGTTTATAGGCGGGTTTCGCAAATTTCAAGCTCTCTAACTGCGCCGCCGATGCCAAAGCCTCAATCGGCAGCATCCCTGACACAAAGGAGCCAAATGTCGAAGGATTTTGCAATCCTAATCCTTGTAAATCAGACAAGAGAGAATTTACGTCACTCGCGGCAACAGCATCAATGACTACGTTATTATTGTAGGTCTGCAATAAAGATGATGTATTCTGCCCAGAATAATTGCCTCCATTAACAGCCATGGGCGCTAAATCAAACATTAGCTTACTCAAGGAGCCTTGTTTAATAGCGCTTGTTTCAATAGCGTTTCCTCCACTATTGAATGTGATTGCCTCGGCTCTATTGGGTAAATAGCTAATCGTTGCCGTGGCAAGGATTGTAACTGATGCAGCGGTTTGAGCGAGACGTTTCATTTTTTCGTCCTGCCAATGAAATCATTATTTATCTATTTCTAGAATAAATCTTTTTAAAGTCAATATGTTATACGTCTCTGTTGCTTTATCAAGAATTTATTTTTTAATTCAATAGAAATACTTATTTACATGAAGGTTTTGTAAAGAAGAAGGAGGTGTATGATAGCAGTTTTTTTATTCAAGTGTTATAATACGTTAGTTATTAAAGATTTTCAGAAAAAACGTTACTGGTTGTTACGATACCTCTCAGTAATAGGCAAGCATTTTAATATTGATTCCTGCTTCAGCCATTTTCTATAAGATAAACTTATGAATTTACCTCAATTGAGTCAAGCGGTTACTTTTACATACGCTTTATAAAGGCGTAGGAAGTATGTAGAGAGGTGCATGACGCCTCTGAGGAGATCTCCTTACGATGGCGGCGTGACACAGCCGTCAGTCATTTTGGTGTCAACTTAAGCTAAAATCTCTGCAATACCATGAGCAAGACCCCTGAACAAAGAGGGAACTTGAATGGCTTATACCAAATTCGCCCTTATCACCCCCTTTTGAGGAGGCGATTGAAATCGCTACTACACAAACAAAGTCCGCCTGCGCGGACTAGGTTATAACGGGGGTAGCGTTCCCCGGATTTTGGCTTGCCCTTGAATAGTGAAAGATGTAGGTTAAAAGCTAAAGGTGGTGCGGATAGCCCCGATTACAATGTCCTCATTATCACTATCGTGATCAGGTGCCGTGAGCCAGATGATTCCCGGTGTGATGGCAATGTTATCGGTTAGCTGATACTGATAAAACGCCTCAATGTGGAGAGACGTATCCTCATCTTCTATATCGATCCCGCCAATATTAACGCTAGAATCAGTAACTTTCGGTTCCATCCCCACCAAAATTCCAGCGACACTCCCTTCTTTGCCTAAATCGGGGAAGGCTAAGCTAACTGCCCAATTCCAAATATCTAAGTCACCGCGATCAATTTGTCCATCCAGCGTCGAAAGGGTTGTGGTTTGGGTGTAGCCAACCCAACCGCCAAGGGCGAAGCGATCGCTTAACCGCCATGATAGTTCTACACCATAAGAATTGCTAGACGTGGGGACGGCATTACCGATCGCGTCTTCGGTAAAACTGCGAAAATTGGAGCGTCGGCTGCCAGTGTCGGTGTCTCGATTGTAGGCATGGATATAGGTTAATCCAATATTCAGTCTATCGCTGGGCTTAAACAAAATCTGGGCAAGCGCCCCATAAGGACCATTGAATATGCCAGTATCGTCTCCGGGATCAGCCGCCTCACTCGCTAAATAGCCGGCACTGAGTTCTAGCTTGTCACCCAACAGATGATTGATACCGATGCCAGCACCATCGAGATAATAATAGATGGGATGCCTTGTCCCAAAGCGAGAAAGCGCCCCACTCCCGCCGTCACCATCGAGGAAGGGATTCACTGTACTCGCAAAGTCATCGGATGCACCCGCATTGGCGTCAATAACCACACGGGTATTTTGACCCAGGGGAAAATCATAGAGTAATGCATCAATCACGACATCACTATCGGTTGCACCCGCAAAGAAGAGATCGCCTTCCGGTGTAATCGTCTGCTCGGTAAGAGAACCTAATCCTTCAGCTTGGAGTCGGGTTCTGAGTACATCTTCTCCGGTGAAACTGGTATTTAATTCCAGGCGGGTACGATGACCAAAAATGGTTACATTATCGATATCATCGCCATTAGCATCTTCTCCCGCAGCCACACCCGTCAAACCAAAGATGACTTCACCGGATAGTTTGGTCGTTGTGGAAAACTGATGATCTTCTAAGAAGGCGACTCGTCCCTCTAAATTATCTACCCGCGCTCCTAAAGTGGCAAGTTCGGCTTCAAATTCCTGAATCAACCGTTGTAGGCTTTCTAAGTCACCTTCGTCAACACCGTCAGTACCCGCAATTAGGCGTTCGATTTGCTGCAAACAGGCATTTAACCCAGCGGCAAATTCATAACGAGTCATGGCGCGGTTCCCCCGGTAGGTGCCATCGGGATATCCAGCAATACAACCATAGCGTTCAACGAGCGATCGCAAGGCTTCATACGCCCAGTCTCCAGGCGATACATCCCGTAACTGAGAGACATTGGTCACTTGATCCAAGCTGTTTGTCTCGTTGCTGTAGTGGTTAATTTGTTCCCAAATTTCATCACTGGAATCGCCACGAGGATTAGGCAGTTGGGCGATCGGTGTTAGTGGAGCAAAGGTTTCGTTGTCTGGATTGGCTGGAACGGCTATGGATGCTTGTGTTTGAGGCGAATCCACTTCTGTTGCGATCGCACTAACTCCCACTCCAAGTATTGCCGCCAATATTGTCGGACTCACTACTCCATAGTTCCACAGTAGACTGGATTGTTTCATGTCCTCACACCTATGACCTAATAATTGGGAATTGATTTTCCCTGGACTTAATCAAAATAATGATTGTCATTATCAAAACAAAGCGGGATTCCGTCAATCCCCGTACCGGGGACATGACCAGTTTCTCGGCAACAAAAGGGGCCACCCTTGCCGTACTGCCTCAAAGCAGACCGCATGAAGGGTAAGCTGGCAGTCAAGCAGTTCAACGTTTTCATCCCTCGCTTGTTGTTGACTAATCTTTAAAATTGACGAATCTTTGAACTCAATCGTTTGATGACACTGAAGACAGACAAGATGATGGTGGTGTTTTAAACCCGAATAATTTAACTCATAATGCTTATGTCCTTCTGCTAGTTCCAGTTCTCGCAGCACACCGATGCGAACCATTAACTTAACGGTTCTGTAGACGGTGGACAGGCTGACATTTTTTCCTTGCTCCTCTAACCAATCATGCAATTCTTCGACACTAAGATGCTCACCTGGGGGTAGTTCCTGAAACACTTGCAGAATCGTCTCTCTTTGAGGAGTCATTCGCAAATTTCTCCGGTTGAGGGCTAATTTGAGTGAGTTTGCCGTTAAGACTTCACGCATTCGTCATTCGTCATTTGTCATTGGTCATTTGTAAGACTGTAGGGTGGACATTGCCCACCAGCCGTCCGTGATTACTTAAGAGGGTGACGCCGTAGTTTCGCTTTCGCTAGTCGTTGCGGATGAACTGTTAGCCTCTGGGGTTGTCGGAGTAGAGGTTTGCGGGTTGCCACAGCTTGTCAGAGCAACTAGAGTCGTGGCTGCACCCGTGAGAGATAAAAAACGAACCGATGACATTGTTAAGAATTTTTGGCAATAACTGGGTGAATGGTTCTTAGTCTACAGCTATTGACAGTATTTTGCAATAACTGAGAAAAAACAACGATCGTTCACAAAGGGATCATATTAAACCAACCCATACAGCCATTGTCGGCGATCGCATCTTGGTGAGGATGGAACATATACAGGACTTACGCAGCTACACCACATTCCTTTTATGTTGGCTATCAAAAAAACGGGTTTCACCTCGTTGTAGACAACGCTATATTCCTCTACTTCGTGACCCCCGAACTGAGAAATCTTGTCCTCTACAGCTTGTTCAGCTACATATTCTTTTGGAATCAGTTGAAGTATTACATTTTCTTTCTGTTGTTCTAAGCCCAGAATGTATTGCTCAACTACTCGCTCAGGAGTATCAGCACCACGAACAGTGCCGAAGTTACATCCTCCCAAAACAGCACAGAGAGAGAAATTTAAAAATATAATTGCATTCGCAGAGTTGTTTAGCAAGCGGCGAGTCCATGGTTTCATGTTTGATCCTAGAGGTGGATTTTTCATTAGTGACGGCTCGTGACAGTCATTAATTGATAATAATTCTTTTCTAGCAACTTAATCAAGGGAGTGTGTTTACTGTACTATTCTTTTTTCTAATGCCAAAGTAATCACTTCAGCTTCTCCTCTATCAAAGCTAGGGAATAGTAAAGCCTGAATAAGGGCGGATTTTGTTGTTGATTTATCGGTGGGGAGGGCGGGTTTTGTTGTTGATTTATCAGTGACAAGCTAAGTTAGTGGCTAAACCCGCCCCTACAATTATGGCTAACCCCGCCCTTACAATTGACCCTTCACTGCGTTCGGGGGTATGCTGGTGAATTATTGATTATTAATTATGACTGATGACTTTTCCAAGTCCGACTACTTATTGTAGTAATGCAAAAGCAGACTACCCGCTTCATCTAAGGTTTCGCCAAAGGTAATAATTCCTTCTTCATGTCCCGCCATAACTAAAATTCTTTTTGTCATCAGATTCTCTTGGTCAAATAATCGGAGAATTTCTCGTGCCATTTCCGGAGTGCCGTAGGGACAATCTTGGGCGGTGGTGGGGACTTGGTTGATTAACTGCTGCCACAGGGAGAGATTGTGAACGTGAATAATTGCGTTAATTGTCGGATTTGCCGCATAGAGAGTGGCATGAGTTAACGCTTCCGATGAGGCTTGGATAGGTCCGGTGCAGGTTAAAGAATTCTGGTCTAAATCAAAATCGGTGACAATAGTATAGTGATGTTCTGTTAATCGGGAAAGACTGCCTGTTTTTGTGCCAGAGATGATAAACTCACCAGAGGGCGTATAACGAATACTGAGATTACCAAAACCAATCCCATTTTCATACATGCCGATTAGGTTCAATTGATAGAGCTGATCGCGCCATTGATTAATTTCGGCAATCTGTTTATAGGGGAGTGGTTTTGTCTCAATCCAATGGCATTGATACTTAACGTAACCTTCATCGATCATAGTCTTTTATTCCTATCGTTATTGGTAATGAAGAGGGAACAGGGGAAGGGGAACGGGGAACAGGGAATAGGGAAGAGTGACAAAGGACAAAGAACGAATGACCAAACTGCGGTAGTCTAGAGTAGGTGACTCTTTATATTTGTTTGACGCGATCGCTCTATGTCCTCCACTGTTACCAGTCCTGCTCGCACGATTCGTATCGGTTCCCGCAAAAGCCAATTGGCTTTGGTGCAAACCTATTGGGTACAGGAACAACTACAAAAACACTACCCGGATCGGGACTTTGAAGTCCAGACGATGAGTACCCACGGGGATAAAATCTTGGATGTGGCACTCTCCAAGATTGGTGATAAGGGACTCTTTACCAAGGAATTGGAAGTAGGGATGCTGAATCAGGAGATTGATTTAGCGGTGCATTCCCTCAAGGATTTGCCCACTGCGTTACCAGAAGGATTAGTGTTGGGGTGTGTGACGGAACGCGAAAACCCCGCCGACGCATTGGTACTTCACGCCAAGCACCAAGGTAAGCAACTGGATACGCTTCCCGAAGGTGCGGTGATTGGCACCTCATCCCTGCGGCGTTTGGCGCAATTGCGCTACCACTTCCCCCATTTCACGTTTAAAGATATTCGCGGAAATCTGAATACCCGACTCGGAAAACTGGATGCTGGAGAGTTTGACGCTTTGATTTTAGCCGCCGCCGGGTTAAAACGATTGGATATGAGCGATCGCATCCACCAAGTTATACCCTCGGAGATTTCCCTTCATGCTGTGGGACAAGGGGCGTTGGGCATAGAATGTCGGGGGGATGATCCAGAAATCTTGGATGTACTCAAAGCCATTGAACATTCCCCAACCGCACAACGGTGTTATGCAGAACGGGCATTTTTACGAGAACTCGAAGGCGGTTGTCAAGTCCCCATTGGCGTAAATACAGAGATCAAGGGAAATAGCCTGATCCTCACGGGTATGGTTGCCCGTTTAGATGGGACAAGCTTAATTAAAGATACCGTGACCGGGGAGGTGACTGAGGCGGAAGCCGTAGGAGTTGAACTGGCTCAACTATTACGTCAGCAAGGGGCGCAAGAGATATTAGACGAAATCTTCGCTCAAATTCAGCGATAAGGTAGGGGCGCACCGACGTGCATTGGTGTCAACTTAAGGTGAAAAGCTCGGTTGAGCAAGGGTGTAGGGGGTCGGGTGTAGGGTGTCTGTTGTCGGCTAAAAAACCTAACACCTATCACCATTCACCTCACCTATTCATCCACAATGTTTTTTCCAAACAGGAAACTTTAATACCTAGTGAGGCAAAATTGCTCGCTCCCCCCCCACACCCCACACCCCACACCCCATACCCCACACCCAGTATCCTATCGTGGGTAATGTGGCTTAAGTTGACACCAATGACCGACGTGCGCCCTCCCCCCAAAATTTAAATATAAGCTTCGTGTTAATTCTCATGTAGGGGTGACCCGCTTGCACAAATCAACAACTGTGTCCATTTAAATTGCTCGGGTCGCCCTTTACTTCAATTCTAATTTGCCTCTTAAATAACATTGGGCTGTCTGGTTGGTTACAATTAATATTAATACAGACAAGCATACCCTATTCGGTGAAATGCGCTCATCCGATCGCGATCGCACTCAAGCCTTTCTAGATAAGTGGTTGGGTTCTCAGGGGAATGAGAGAGCCAACTATCAAGCCTTTTTCCAGGATTTATGCACAGCATTAGGCGTGGCTAGTCCGCCGCCGAAAGGAAATGTCCCTGGTGATCCGTACTGTTTTGATAAAGAAATAAAGTTTTTCCACGCTGATCGTGATATTACCACTCGGTTTGCTGATTTCTACAAAGCGGAGCATTTTTTAATTGAAGCAAAGCAGGGTGGAACAACCGCCGGGAAGGGAACAGCGAAGCGGGGGACAGAAGCCTATCGCAAGGCGATGGAAAAGGCATTTTTCCAAGCGCGGTCTTATACACCATTTTTGCCGTCAAAACCACCGTTTTTAATCACTTGTGATATTGGGTCTCACTTTGAGGTATGGACGGGGTTTAGTGGGGATTATGGCGGTTATGGAGCGAGAGAGCGAATCGAGTTAAGGGATTTGCTAAAATCGGATGTCTTTGACCGTTTTGTGACGATTTTTACTGACCCGCAGCAACTGAACCCAGAGAAATATCGAGCAAGAGTAACGCGGGAAGTAGCTGATGATTTGGCAAAGCTGGCGAAGGGATTAGAAGCTCAAAAGCATCCGCCTCAGGCGGTGTCTAATTTTCTGATGCGCTGCATCTTTACGATGTTTGCTGAAGATGTGAAGTTATTGAAAGGAGAGGTATTTACCCATGCGTTAAGGGAACGTTGGATTCCCAACCCCGCTACATTTAAACCGGAAATTGAAAACCTCTGGCAGATTATGAATACTGGGGGTCAGTTTGGGTTTGAGACGATTCTCAAATTTAATGGTAGTTTCTTTGAAAATGCCACAGCGTTTGATTTGCCGAAAGACCAGTTAGAGGTATTACTACAAGCAGCGGAGAAAGATTGGAGTCAAGTTGAACCCGCCATTTTTGGCACATTATTAGAACGGGCATTAGATCCGAAAGAACGCAGTCGTTTAGGGGCGCATTATACACCTCGATCCTATGTGGAACGGTTGGTGCGTCCGGTGGTTCTGGAACCGTTGCGACAGCGTTGGGAGTTGGACGTTGAACCGGAACTCAAACGCATTTTAGAACTCAAAGAGGGACAAGACGAACCAAGCGCCGCCCAGAAGAAGAAAGCCGCCGCAGAAATTCAGGCATTTTTAATAGAATTGCGAACCATTCGCATCCTTGATCCCGCTTGTGGATCAGGGAATTTCCTCTATGTCACCCTGGATTTACTCAAAAGTTTAGAAGCGGAAGTGGTGCAACGATTTGAGGATGTGATTGGACGGGTACAGCTTGAACTTGAACAAGTGAATCCCTCTCAGTTTCTGGGTATTGAGATCAATCCCCGGGCGGCTGCGATCGCGGAACTGGTAATCTGGATTGGGTATCTACAATGGCACTTCAAGCGCTTTGGTACAGCCGCACCGCCAGAACCGATTTTACAGAAGTTTGAGAATATTGAATATCGAGATGCGGTGTTGGCTTATGATGGCAAAGAACCGGATATTGACCCAGAAACAAAGCAGCCGCGTACTCGTTGGGGCGGGCGGATGATGAAGCATCCGGTTACAGGGGAAGATGTACCCGACCCAACGGATCAAATTCAGATTTATCGTTATATTAATCCTCGTCCGGCTGAGTGGCAAGCGGCAGATTATATTGTTTCCAATCCTCCGTTTATTGGCAATGCCAAAATGCGGGAAGTGTTGGGGGATGGCTATGCGGAAACCTTACGCAAGGTTTATAAAGATGTGCCGGATACGGTGGATTTTGTCATGTATTGGTGGCACAAGGCGGCTGAGTTAGTTCGGGCGGGTCAGGTGCAGCGATTTGGGTTAATTACGACGAATAGTATTCGCCAGGTTCGTCAGCGAAAAGTTATTGATTTTAACGTTAAGCAAAAGAAATCTATTCGGCTGATTTTTGCGATTCCGGATCACCCTTGGGTGGATGGAGGGGCTGCGGTCACAATTGCGATGACTGGAGTTGAGCGAAATGAGCCTAAAAAGCTTGTAACAATTTCTAAAATAGGTCTTGTGGCTACTGAGAGCGAAGGAGAAACACCAGAAGATAAAGCCGAGCTAATTAAAGTAGAATTTCGAGATGTTGCTCAAATTTTCAGTAATCTTAAATCAGGCATAGATGTTACTAAAGCTAAACCTTTAAAAAGTAATACTGAACTTACCTCAAAAGGATTTGAGCTAGGTAGTAAATGGTTTATTATTTCTCAACAAGAAAAAGCCTTGCTTGAACAAGAGGTTATACATCCGTTTATTACAGGTAGAGATTTAGTTCAAACCCCTGAAGAAAAATATGTCATAGATGTCAATCATCTATCTGAGGAAGAGTTATGTTCACAATATCAGAAAACTTATCAATGGCTACTAGATAAAGTCAAACCAATTCGTAATATAAACAATGACCCAAGATTACGCCGTGAATGGTGGAAGTATAGACGAACTAATGCCATTATGCGTAATGGTGTTAGAGATCTAGGGGAATACATCATCACACCGAGAACAGCAAAATATAGATATTTTACTCTTAGTTCTAAAAGTGTTCTGCCAGAGAGTGAAGTTATAGTTGTTTTTCTCAATGATGTATATTTCCTTGGCATTCTTTCTAGTCGAATTCATATTACCTGGGCATTAGCAGGAGGTAGTGATTTAGGAGGCAACACACCGCGTTATAATAATACTGTTTGCTTCGACCCCTTTCCCTTCCCTAATCCCACCCCCGAACAAAAACAAAAAATCCGCGAACTTGGCGAAAAATTAGACACCCATCGCAAGCAAGTCCAAGCCCAACATCCCGATGTCACCATCACCGGAATGTATAACCTACTAGAAAAACTCCGCGCAGGTCAACCCTTCACCGATAAAGACCGAGATTACAACAATAAAGCCTTAGTTTCCACCCTCAAACAAATCCACGGTGAACTCGATATCGCCGTTTTAGATGCCTACGGATGGCATCATGATATTAGCGATGAAGAAATTTTAGAACGATTAGTCGCCCTCAACGCCGAACGCGCCGAAGAAGAACGCAACGGGTTAATTCGCTGGTTACGTCCAGAATACCAAGCCCCCGATGAAGTGAGAACCCAACAGGTAATTCCTGGTGTCATAGAACCCGAAGCTGTAACCGTTACCCCAGCCGTTCAAAAACCCTTACCCAAGAAACCCAAAGACCAACTCGCCGCCATTCGTGATTTATTACTTTCTAATAGTGGGGAATGGACAGTTGAACAAATCGCGGCTCAATTTAAAGGTGGACAGCGAAAGAAAAAAGCAATTGCTGAAAACTTAGAACGCTTAGAATGGTTTGGCGTTTTAATTAGCCGTAAAGACGGCAATATCACGCGCTGGCAATTTGCTCAAACGTAGTTTATGGTCAACAAGATTAGGGTACGATAATATCGTGACCCTACCGAATAAATTATCCCTGGGATGTGGTAGGGGTACGGCACTGCCGTACCCTATTATCTGATACATTAGACGTTCCGCAGCAAAGCTAAAATAATGGGATGGATTTTACTGTTAAATCGGGCGCACGTTATTAAATCGGGCGCACTGATGTGCGCCTCTACAGTGTTTATCAGGATACATTCGCTTTCCAGCATTCTAGTTTCAGATTTCTGACTTGATTCATCACTCTGAAATCCCTATCTTCTGAAACAATGATCAAATTATGTTGTATGGCTGTGCAGGCTATCCATAAATCGTTAATTCGCACACCTGCATCCTTGATGTCATACTTTCTGCGCTTTGCCTTATCTTTCGGGGCAAATTTATTAAATATATCAGCATAAAACCTACCATAAATCCTAGATGTTTCTTGATCTATGGGATAAATATTTAATCGTTTTACAAATTCATCAAGCAAAGCTAGATTTTCTTGTCTTCTTTGAGACTTCTCTACCATTGTCATTAGTTCGCCATAGATGATTGTATTTATAGATATTTCAGTGTCTACAATCAGTGACTCTAGTTTTTGAATAACCTGAGCATCTCTCTGAGCAAACACAAAGCTACAGTGATTTGTGTCTAACAGATACACAATAATTTTACCTGACTACTTCCTCGTTATATTGACATATTCCAAACACTCATCCAAATCATCTCCCTTCCAGGTTGGTGCGCTGTCAAGCCAATTTAATAACTCTCCAACTGTGTTTTTTTTATGCTTTTGGTAATTCTCAAGCTGCCAGAGTAAACCTCTTGAGGTATGCTTAATAGCGGTGAGATAATTGGCGACTTCTGGGGAAAGACCTGGTTGCTCAGGCTGAAGGGTTGGATCTGCCAGAAATTCGAGTGCTATCGTTTTGATGTTCTCAATCAACTGATCAGGAAAGAAGGAAATGTACTGTTCTAATAGGTTTGACAAATTAACCATTCCCGTGTAAAGCTTTTCAGCTTTATCGACTGGATTTTCGTCAGAAAAAGCCTGAAGCATATAGTCCTGAGTAATGAGCAGTTCTTTAAATCCCTCCATATATTTTTCCTCGGCTTCCAGTTTGTTGACAACTCTGCTGGGCAATAAATCACTGTATTTAGTTCTGAGGTGTTTAGAGAGAGGTTTATACTCAGGAAATAAAAATTTCGTCTTTTCGGCTAAATTATCAGTTGACTTTATATGCTCCGAAGTCTCTACAAGCTTGATCAAGTCATCTCTGATTTCCTCTCTAGAGAATTGCTCTGTGCCGGATTTAGACAACTGTTCTAATGCTAGCTTGGCTGTAGCTAAACCGTTAACAAGGTTGTCGCTCTTATTTGAGAGTAACGTTGAAAGTGATCGGATTGAATTTTCTGTTGCTATATGCATAATCAGATTCCTTAGCTATGGACTAAAGAAGGTTGAGAGATAAACTCTACTGCTATTATGCCTTGTCCTGGGTTGTAGACGGTGAGGACATTATCATTAAAATTGGCGTAAGTCTGAAGAGATGAGAATCCCACGCTAAAACAAGCTAGAGTAACAAGGTCAGCAGGTATCAAATTAGACAAATGGGGACACTGTATGTTGTCGGGACGCCAATTGGCAACCTAGAAGATATGACCTTTCGGGCGGTACGCATCTTACAAACTGTTGATCTTATCGCCGCCGAAGATACCCGCCATACGGGAAAACTGTTGCAGCATTTTCAAATTAAAACCAACCAAATCAGTTACCACCAGCACAATCGCCAGCAGCGTCTACCTGAATTGCTAAATCGGTTAACGGCGGGAAAAACCATCGCCCTGGTTACTGATGCGGGAATGCCGAGTATATCTGACCCCGGTTATGAACTCGTCCAGGGGGCAATAGAAGCTGGAATTACAGTGATCCCCATCCCCGGTGCTACGGCGGGAATTACCGCCCTCAGCGCCTCTGGACTCCCCACAGATCGATTTGTGTTTGAAGGCTTTTTACCTGCTAGTGGACAAGAACGCCAACAACGATTAGAGGTGTTAGCGGCTGAATCGAGAACCTTAATTTTTTACGAATCACCCTACCGCCTCCAGCAAACCCTGGAAGATTTCGCCACTATCTTTAGTCCCTCCCGTCAAATCGTCCTCGCGCGGGAGTTAACCAAATTACACGAACAATTCTGGCGAGGCACAATTGAAGACGCGATCGCATATTACACTGACCACGAACCCAAAGGCGAATTTACTCTTGTCCTCGCAGGCGCACCCCCTGAAACCCCTGTCCTCTCTGAAGCCGCCCTCAAAGCGGAACTCAGCCAACTGATTAACCAAGGACTTTCGCGATCGCAAGCCGCCCGTCAATTATCTCACCTCACTAATCTGCCGCGACGCCACCTTTACCAAATGGCACTATCGTTAACCGAGATCCCGTAGGGGCGGGTTTAGGGATTCAATGAACAGACACACTTTAAACCAGACAACGAAACCCGCCCTCTTCTTGGCGCTGAATTAAGGCTGGTGGGTTTCGACTTCGCTCAACCCACCCTACGGTATATCAGACGAAGGACGAATGACCAATGACCAATGACCAATGACGAATGACCAATGACCAATGACCAATGACGAATGACCAATGACCAATGACCAATGACCAATGACCAATGACCAATGACCAATGACCAATGACCAATGACCAATGACGAATGACCAATGACCAATGACCAATGACCAATAACTGAAAAAGACCATCAACTTGACAGATGGTCTTTCTTGTGCTACAGATGTCGTTGTTGTTCTTGGAGAAAATCTGCTGCCCGTTCCCAAGCGCACAGCTTAAGATTTCTTCATGTTTTTATCGTAACAGAGAATACGTTTTTTATCAAACTTTACATTTTTAACCAGAGATATCTGCCGTTCGATAGTGTTCAGCCTGTTGAGGACGCCCCCACAATATCCGTTCTCGCTTGTAAATCGCCATTCCCGGTTTAGCGCCCTTGGGCTTATAAACATACTTCGGCTCAGTATACACCACAGGCACCACATCACTCTGACGACCTCGACTATAATGAGCAGCTAAGTCAGCCGCAAACTGGAGATCCGCCTCATCCGCAACAGCCCCCGGATCTAACCGTAATAAAACATGACTCCCAGCAATCTCTTGGGTATGAAACCACAAGTCATAATCCCCAGCCGTGCGAAACGTGAGCTGGTCATTTTGGCGATTGTTACGACCAATTAACAATTCAAACCCACTGGGCGTGCGGTATCGGTACGGTTCAGAGGCTTCTGTCCCATCCTGGCGGCGTTGATCTCGAACATCCAAATACCCTTGCCCAATCAACTCCTCGCGGATTTCCTGTAACGCCTGCAAATCTTCCGGCGTGGTGTAGCGATCAATCTGAATTAAAGACGCCTCAACCTGTTCCAAATACTCAACTTCCCCTTGCACCTCTTGCAGTAACGGTACAACCGCCAGACGCGCCCGTTTCAGCTTTTGATGACGTTTATAGAGGGCTTGAGCGTTTTGCACAGCATTTTTGTCGGGATCGAGGGAAATCGTCAACGGTTGATTGGTTTCAAAATCCAGAACCGTTATCTGGTTCATTCCCGGTTGCCAATCTTGCAGATGTGCCATCAATAAGTCAGCCTGTTGACGATACTCATCCGCCTGTTCCGATTGCTGTAACCGTTGTTCAAAGCCTAACGCCTTGGAGCGCGATCGCACTAAAAAATTGTTGACTTTCTGAGTCAGTTGGTTACGGAGTCGGCTAAACTCTTGTTGATTCAGTTGGTCAGTATAGTAATGATGCAGTAAAACCTGGACATTTGGAGCAGGTTTAATCACACCCCAACCCAGCACATTATATCCATCCTCTGTCCAACCCGGTTGTAATGGAGGGGATTTGGGATTGGGGATTGGGGATTGGGAAAATTCTCCCCCAGCTTCCCCAACAAGGGCGGGTTTAGTTAAGTTATCAGTTTTCTCCAAAACGTTATCCGTAAAACCCGCCCCTACAACTTGACGCCCTGACGCCTCTGCACCTCTGCTCCCCAGCACCTCTGCGCCCCAATTCTCCAACGCCCATAGCCATTCTTGCCAGCGCTGAAACAGCCGTTGCCAATCTTCTGTCTTTAACGTGTCTGTGGATTGGTTGGGATCTAAATCAGCCGTTTGAAGCATGGAACGCACCAAGGCTGGACTTAATCCCCGATAACTCTTGAGTAATTGCCGTTTTAACGCTCCGGGAACTAAGCTAACTCGTTCTTGCCAACGCTCTTGGGACTCACTTAAATTGGGTAAATCCCCCAACAATGCTGGCGGATGTTCGTAAGGCTGACCAGTTTGAATCGGACGGACGCTCGATTGTTGGGAGCTAACCTGATGGGCGGCGGTGACAATGATATTTTTATCATCTGTCAGAATAACGTTACTATATTTACCCATAATTTCCACATACAGATGCCAGAGAATCGGATCTCCGGGGCGTCGGGCAAATGGCAAGTCTAACACCCGCTCCCAAGGAGCAATGAACTGAATCCCGACTAGCGCCAACCCATTTAACTGATGTCGCAGTTGGTCACTAAATGTAAACGTATCCGGTAGGCGAGGCGGCGGATCAGCCAAGCAAATTCGTGCCGCTTGGGGATGCCAAGCCAGCGTCAGCCATCCTCTACCCTGAAGCGTTCGTAAGCATAGAGCAATAGTATAGCGATCGCGCTGATAAACCTTTTCCAGTCGTCCTGGTATCCAACCAGCTTGTAACTCTGCACAAGCGGCTGTCAAGGTCGTAAAGTCAACCTGTTGCATGTCTTCGTGATGGGGTGTAACGGTGTCTGGTATAAATTGGTGTCCGTTGTCGTCTGACTATCTACTTAATAGCCGATGACAAGTAAGCCGCATTTATGGCAAGCAAATCTACTCTTTTTTTAGCGTCAACCCGAAAAGTCAGGTTTTCTGTGTGATTTAACCTTGTAAGCCTAAATTTTTGTAGATAACATTGAAATCAAATCCCTCGTAATCGCTCCTCAAGCGGCTTTTGCCGTTAATTTTTCATGGACATTCAACTGATCAATATCGGTTTTGGTAACATTGTTTCGGCAAACCGTGTCGTGGCAATCGTTTCTCCAGAGTCTGCCCCGATTAAGCGTATCATTACAGATGCTCGCGATCGCGGACAACTGGTTGATGCAACGTATGGGCGGCGCACTCGAGCTGTCATTATTACCGATTCTAGCCATGTCATTTTATCAGCGATTCAGCCAGAAACGGTTGCTCATCGCTTTGTCATTGGCAAAGAGGGAGCAACCAGTACCAATTAACTCGACAAGTAACCGATGATCAAACCAGGCAGACTTATTGTAATAACGGGTCCAAGTGGCGTGGGGAAAGGAACGTTAGTCCGTTTACTCTTGACTAGACATCCGCAACTGTACCTATCGATTTCCACCACCACCCGTCAACCCCGCCCTGGTGAAGTGGAGGGACAACATTATTATTTTGTCAGCCAGGATACGTTTCAGGAGATGGTCAGCGCCAATGAGTTATTGGAATGGGCAGAGTATGCGGGAAATTATTATGGTACACCCCGCAAACCCGTAGAACAGCATATTCAACGGGGTGAGTCTGTCCTTTTAGAAATTGAACTGGAGGGAGCAAGGCAAATTCAACAAACCTTTACCACCGCCTTGCGTATCTTTATTCTGCCCCCCAATATGGCGGAACTCGAACAGCGCATTCGGGGGAGGGGTAAGGATAGTGAGGACGCGATCGCGCGACGCCTAGAACGAGCCAAAGCTGAAATCGAGGCGGCGGATGAGTTCGATCTGCAAATTGTCAATGACTATCTAGAAGAGGCACTATCGAAGCTAGAAGCAGCAATTTTTTGAGGGAGATGGGGTTGTAGAGACGTTCCGGTGGAAAGTCTGGGAGATAGGGAAGATGGGGAAGATAGGGGAGATGGGAATGTCCCCACCCCACAGTTTGAAATGGTGCGTTACGCTTTGCTAACGCACCCTACACCCTATCGTTTGAAATGGTGCGTTACGCTACCCTACCCTACCCTACCCTACCCTTCGGGAACGCTTCGCGAACGGGAACGCTTCGCGAACGGGAACGCACCCTACACCCGCCCCGACTTTACGTAGCTTGCTTCTCGCTTGCGCGAGTAGGACGAATGACCAAGGACAAATGACAAATGACAAATGACGAATGACAAATAACAATGCCAGTATGGAAGAACCAATATCAGGGGCATCACCATAATCTCTCACCATTGAAAACCGCAGGTAAGCATGCAAAGTCAATTAAATACCCCTGTACTCGAACAATTGATTGATTCACTTCAATCCAGTTATTCGGTGGAAGAGGCATGTAAAACCATTGAACCCTTAGTCCAACACCTCTTTCCTGATGAAATTGGCGCGATTTTTGTCATGAACTCCTCAAAAAACTTACTGGAGGCGATCGCGACGTGGGGTTCTGTCCCGTTGACGAGCGATTCGGTCTTTTCGCCCCACGAATGCCTAGCATTACGACGCGGACAGGCTAATTTGGTGGATGACACCCAGTATTGTTTAAACTGCCAGCATATTCGCGCTAATTCTCCCGCCGTGGAAACCTTTTGTGTTCCCATGATTGCCCATGGAGACACCGTGGGTTTGTTGTCTGTCAGTTCACTCCAACGGGGGCGAATTGCCCAAACTCGACAGTCAGCAGAGAAGGTGGCGAAGCATATTGGCTTGGCATTAGCTAACTTAAAACTGCGAGAAACGCTGAAAACTCAGACGTTTCGAGATCCGCTGACGAAACTTTATAACCGACGTTACCTGGAAGAATGCTTTGAACGAGAAATCCGCAAGTCTCAACGTCAACCCAAGCCTATCGGGGTAATCTTATTGGAAATTGA
Source organism: Coleofasciculus sp. E2-BRE-01 (assembly GCF_040221695.1). Taxonomy (NCBI): domain Bacteria; kingdom Bacillati; phylum Cyanobacteriota; class Cyanophyceae; order Coleofasciculales; family Coleofasciculaceae; genus Coleofasciculus; species Coleofasciculus sp. E2-BRE-01. The sequence continues at coordinate 55,859 of NZ_JAVKEA010000112.1, forward strand.
TGAGATGGAACAGTTAAATCAGCGATTTGGCAAATCTGTAGCTGATTTGCTGTTGCGCGAGATTGGGTTTTTATTACCCAGCCAAGTTCGGGCGTCTGATATTGCTTGTCGTTATGGTGGTCAACAATTTCTCCTCCTCTTACCAGAAGCCGCGTTAGCCGTCACCCAACGACGCGCCGAACAACTGCGACAGAGGATTGAGCAACTCAGCTTAGACTATCGGGGTCAATCCCTGGGTTCTCTGACCATTTCTGCCGGGATAGCCAGTTTTGCTGAACATGGTAAGACGGCAAAGGAAGTGCTACAAGCGGCTCAGATAGCCCTGAATTCGGCAATTGCTGGAGGACGCGATCGCATTGTCATAGCGTCTTAGGTGTGGGGTGTCGGGTGTGGGGTGTCGGGTGTTGGGTGTCGGGTGTTGGGTGTAAGTAGGTTGGTGCAAATGAACTCAACCCTATTAAGTTATGTTAACAAGCCTCAAACCTTTACAAATGACAAATGACGAATGACGAATGACGAATGACGATCCCCACCGTTAACTTTAATTGTCCCCACCTACTTAGCATGATAGTTGGTAAAAGTATAGTCAAATATAGACAGACTGAATTTCATTGCAGAAATTCCCTTCGCTTTTACTTTGAGAGATTAATTCTCCTTGGGTGAACTACGCACCTCTCTATCCCATAGCGGTTAAACGCATTTGGGAAT
>NZ_JAVKEA010000113.1:0-20250 GCF_040221695.1 Coleofasciculus sp. E2-BRE-01
TTAAATGGTTTATTTCCACGAACAGTTTTTACTCCGAATACTTCTTGAGCTATACAATTCTTCTCTTCCTTGTCTACTTTCCTTCCTTGTCTCCCTTGTCTTATCCCCACCCTAAAGTAAAAAACCTACACCTGTCAGCCCCCGTCCCCCCCTTGTTAAGGGGGGGAGTAAGAGTAAGAGAAGCAGAAATCTGTTTCCCCGATTGACAAGCATTTAAAATACAAACCGGAATCCCTTTTCCTGTCAACAAATCCGCCAACTCCGACGCCTCCACCGGATCAGCCTTTCCCTGACTTTCCCCCTCCAAAAACAGAAACGCCTTCACCCCTTCATACTCAGTAATATCCTCTCGCCCCCACCGCGCCTGAAACGTATACCGCTTCCGTTTTTTCCCCTTCTGATATTGCTCATAACTCATCAACGAGCCATGAGCGTCAAAATGAATAATATGATAATAGCCCGCCCCTTTCTCCTCCAACTTATCGGATAACGCCTTGTATGTAGCCGGACGCAATAACTCCACATTCACCCGTAACTTTGCTGTCTCAATCGCTTCAATTAACGGACGGGAAATGGTACGATATCCTACATCCCTTTCTTCATCCGGTCGTGCTGTCACCAAGAGTAAATTAATCACCGGAAACGGTGGCATACTTGCCCCAATCGGAACGGGTTTGGTATGCTTCCGCAGCATCAGACAATCCACCGCCAAAGGACGCGATAAATCCGGATCACGCAGGGCTTCCCAATGCAGCGATTGAAACTCTGGCGTCTGGCTTTCAATCTCTATTTGAATCTGACTTAAATTCCCCCGGATTTGCCGATACTCGCTATAGGCGTCAATATTGGTTCTAAATACCTGCTCAAATAATTGTTCCCCATAAGCCTTAACCGATTCCTTCGCCTGTTCTGCCTTCACCGTTCCCAATTGGGGAAACACCAACCATTCCTCAAAATACCATTCCAGACTCTGTTCTTGTTTCGGGGTGAAGGGGTCAGTAATTGTAATCGGATAATTCACCCGCCCATCAAAACTGAGAGTCGCGGTAAATCCGTTATCGGTTGATTCCTGTTCGCGAATGGTGATGGTTGTCATTCGTCTTATGTCTTATGTCTTATGTCATGTATGGTAGCTAAAAAAATAGAGGCATGGCAATGCCGTGTCTCTACCTAAACCTGGAAACCAGCAGCACTAACTATTAAAGCTCATTGTTTTGTAATACAATGAAAGTCAGTATACCCAGCAAATTCTCAGTCTTTATACTCAGCGTCATCTACAGATAGTGCCAAATAACAAACTTGAAACAGTTTAGATAAAACCTAATAAATGAATCCTATGATGCAATCAGCATTACGAATTGAAGCCAAAGTTTTACCGGGCAATAAAATCGAAATTGACTTACCCCCTGATACCGCCTTCAATACAGTCGGAAAAACCATTGAAGTCATTCTTCTGTTGCCAGAAAAGCCAACCCAATCAACGGAACAATCTATTCTGGAAATATTGGCAGAAATTCACGCTCAACGCCCCTCTAGTCGAAACCTCGAAGAAATTAATCGAGATTTACAAGCCGAAAGGGATGCATGGGACAGCTAAATTTGCCTGACTCTTCTCGAATATATATTGACACGGTTGTTATGATTTACGCCGTTGAACAAGCTTCGGTTTATGGTTCATTGTTGGCTGACCTCTGGGCAAAAGTTCAAGCCGGAAACCTGGAAGTCTTAACCAGTGAACTAACGTTGATGGAGGTATTGGTTATACCCATCCGAAACTCCGATACCTTTTTGACAGATGCATACAAGCGATTGCTGCGATCACCTCAAATACAATTGGTGTCCATCAATCAACTCATCCTAGAAAAAGCTGCCAGACTCCGGGCAATTACACCTTCACTGAGAACACCAGATTCCATTCATATAGCAACAGCCATTACTTCAGGATGTAACCAGTTTTTAACGAATGATCAAAGGTTACGGATAATACCCGATTTACCTGTAGTAATTCTAGACGAAGTATTGTCTTCATAAAGTCATCGTCCTATCCACTTAATTTACTAGGGTCGCCCTTTTCTCAACCTTTTATGTCAGCAAGAACTGTCAAAAAAATAGAGGTACGGCATTGCCATACCCCTACCTAACATTAAAACCAGCAGCGCTAACGCACAGGTGGCGAAACTTCTACCCCCACGCGATCGCGTCCCCCAATTTCTGGGGCTACCATCGATACAACGGGCGGTTTCCCTTCCGCTAACGTCGGTACCGAACCGCGCAACCGGGCGGTTAACTGCTGTGTTGTCGAGTCATACATCTGCGTGACTAGCTTGGGATATAAGCCAATCCCAATAATCGGCACCAGCAAACAGGCAATAATAAACACCTCACGCGGTTCCGCATCCTGCAAAACCTCGTGTTCCACCAGTTCCTTATTTTCAGAACCGTAGAAGATTTCCCGCAGATTGGACAGCAGATAAATCGGCGTGAGAATTACCCCAACGGCTGCCAAAAAGACCACAATTACCTTAAACGTGGAATTATAGGCATCCGAAGTGGCAAATCCGACAAACACCATTAACTCTGCCACAAACCCACTCATCCCCGGTAACGCCAGAGACGCCATGGAACAAGTTGTCCACATGGCAAAAATCTTCCGCATCTTTTGACCGACACCCCCCATTTCATCCAACATCAGGGTATGGGTTCGGTCATACGTTGCCCCAACTAAGAAGAACAGACTCGCCCCAATTAAACCGTGGGACACCATTTGCAACACCGCCCCACTCAACCCCAAGTCGGTAAATGAGCCAATCCCAATTAAGACAAAGCCCATGTGGGAAATCGAGGAATAGGCAATCTTGCGCTTCAGATTCCTTTGGGCAAAAGAGGTTAATGCGGCATACACAATATTCACCACCCCCAAAATCACCAACACTGGGGCAAAATAGGCATGGGCATCAGGTAACATCCCCGCATTCATGCGAATTAGGGCATATCCACCCATCTTCAACAGAATCCCCGCCAGCAACATGTGAACTGGGGCGGTGGCTTCCCCATGGGCATCGGGTAACCACGTATGTAAGGGAAAAATCGGTAACTTGACCCCGTAGGAAATCAGAAACGCCGCATACAGCAACAGTTCCAGATTTAGGGCATAATCCTTTAAAGCGAGCGATCGCATATCAAAGGTGACAGTATCCCCATAGAATGCCATCGCCAAGGCTGCAATCAAAATAAACAGCGAACCCCCTGCCGTATACAGAATAAACTTCGTCGCTGCATACAGCCGCTTCTTGCCACCCCAAATCGAAAGCAGCAAATAAACCGGAATTAACTCCAGTTCCCACGCTAGGAAAAACAACAGCATATCCTGAACGGCAAACACGGCAATTTGACCGCCGTACATTGCCAGCATCAGGAAGTAAAACAGCTTCGGCTTTAGGGTTACGGGCCAAGCCGCCAGGATTGCCAACGTTGTCATAAACCCCGTCAGCAGTACCAACGGCATCGATAAGCCATCCACCCCCACCGACCAATTCAAGTCCAGCGTAGGTACCCAAGCATATTTTTCAACCAGTTGCAAGCCCGGATTGTCAAAATCATAGTTGATGACAAAGGCACAAACAATCAACGTAAAATCAATTAGCCCAACAATCAGGGCATACCAGCGTTCCCATACGCCATTCTTCTCCGGCAATAAAGGAATGCCCACAGAAGCGACGATGGGAAACAGAATAATTACGGTTAACCAAGGAAAATCAGTCATTAGTCATTAGTCATTAGTCATTGGTCATTGGTCATTGGTTATTCGTCATTAGTCATTGGTCATTAGCCATTCGTTATCAAGTGAACTAACTCTGAACGAATGACAACAGAGACACAATTTGCCACAGGATAGAACAAAGGACAAAGGACAAATGACAAATGACACATTTTTAAGACAACCCAGAAACAATCACAAAACCGAGAACTGCCCCAAAAACAATCAGCGCATAGAATTGGGCGCGACCGTTTTCGAGATATTTCAGTCCTTCACCACTGATTAGGGCAACTAAACCGGTTAAATTAACCGCACCATCCACCACACGGTAGTCTACTTCCATTACCTGGCGGGCTAGGCGGCGACTTCCCTGGACGAACAGCCGATTATAAAGATCATCGAAATACCACTTGTTGAGGGAAAACTTGTAAAGCGGTGTAAAGTTTTTCGCGATCGCACTTGGATCAATTTGACGCATCCGGTACATCAGTGATGCCACGGTAATGCCAATCAGGGCAATCCCCACTGAGGAAACTGCCATCACCAGAAACTCACTCCAGTTAAACGCCGCTTCATGACTCACCACTTCCGCCACGGTTTCTCCAGGGGCGTGGATAAATTCCTCAAAGTAGTTGTCAAAGGGCATCCCTACCAAACCAATCAGGGTTGAGGGGACAGCCAGTAACAGTAAAGGTAAGGTCATGGTTAAGGGTGATTCATGGGGAGACTCACTATGCCCATGGTCATGATCATGATCCTCAGCCTCTAATTCCCGCCTATCCATGGCACCGGGTCCAAAAGCGGGTGCAGGTTCAGCCACAGCCCCTTTAATTTGTTCCTTAATACTGGTGATATTCCCCCGGAAATCGCCCTCAAAGGTCATGAAATACATGCGGAACATATAGAAAGCAGTCAGTCCAGCCGTTAGCCAACCGACCACCCACAGTCCTGGAGACGCGGCAAAAGCATTGCCTAAGATTTCATCCTTTGACCAGAACCCGGCAAAGGGAGGAATCCCACAAATTGCCAGAGTGCCAATTAGAAAGGTTAGGGAAGTAATTGGCATATACTTCCGTAATCCCCCCATCAGCCGCATATCCTGGGCTAAATCCGGATCATGACCCACCACGGCTTCCATGCCATGAATCACAGAACCGGAACAGAGGAAGAGCATGGCTTTAAAATAAGCGTGGGTCATCAGGTGGAATAACCCGGCACTGTATGCGCCAATCCCCATTGCCATAACCATGTAGCCCAACTGGGAGATTGTGGAATAGGCAAGACCCTTTTTGATGTCATTTTGGGTCAGGGCGATGGTTGCCCCTAAAAAGGCGGTAAATCCTCCCGTCCAGGCAATGACTGTCATCGCTAGGGGGATATTTTCAAACACGGGGTACATACGGGCAATCAGAAATACCCCAGCCGCCACCATTGTCGCGGCGTGAATCAGTGCGGAAATGGGGGTAGGACCTTCCATCGCGTCAGGAAGCCAAACATGCAAGGGAAATTGAGCAGATTTGGCAACGGGTCCTAAAAAGACTAATACAGCAAACAGGGCGGCGAGTCCGCTGCTAATGTAACCGGATTCGACAAAGGCTTCTAAGTGGGCGCCCATGACATCAAACTCAAAGCTACCGGTTGCCCAGTACAGCCCCAGGATACCCAAAAGGAGACCAAAGTCCCCCACCCGGTTAACCACAAAGGCTTTTTGACAAGCATCGGCGGCAGCTTTGCGATCGTACCAGAATCCGATGAGTAGGTACGAACACATGCCCACCAGTTCCCAGAAAATATAAACCTGTATCAGGTTGGGACTAATCACCAGACCCAACATTGAGGAACTAAACAGGCTCAAATAGGCATAGAAGCGCACATAACCGGAGTCGTGTGCCATGTAGCCGTCGGTATACACCATGACCAGAAAGGCGACGGTCGTAACGACTACTAGCATCAACGCCGTTAAGTTGTCGATGGTGTACCCCATCATCAGGTGAAAATTCCCCGCTGCCGCCCATTCCAGGGTACGGGTAAACGGTTCATGTCCGTGAAATTGACTCCAGAAGATGGCAAACGACAGCACCATCGCCGCCCCCAGCAGGGAAACGACGAACACGGAGGATAACTGCCGTAGCTGATTCGTGGTTTTGTTGAATGAGATAAGCCCTAAGCCGACTAGCATTGCCCCTGCCAAGGGCAAGACCGGGATCAACCAGGCATATTGATAAAGCGGTTCCATGGAAGACAGCTTACTTTAGATTTCTTTACTATTTTGACAAACCGTTAACAACTGTGACATATACCTATACAAAAAGAAAGTTGGCTCAGTGTGAGCCAACCTCAAGTAGAAATACTTATTTTATAAAATTCGCCGGGAAAACCCCATCCCCTTGTGGGTGGGGTTGTTGACAAGAAAACTCCTGGGTTGATTAATTTTGCTGATAGTGATGCCTCAACAAAACGAATAGTTCAGTGCATCGTGGCTTCAAATACTTATTCGTTAACAATAAGCCAAAAAGCAGATAGCGTAAACCTTACAGCCCTCTGCCCTCTGCCTTTATCTACTAGGCGGCTGATTGAGTGGCACTCTCTAAGGCGGTATGGGTTAAACCTTGCCCAATGGATGCTGAAAACTGCGATTGATTGTCCCCGATCAGATTTTGAATCGCCAAGCGCAAGTCATCTCGTCCTTGAAAGCCTTCTAATCGCTCCACTAACTGACCGTTTTCAAATAAAAGCAAGGTGGGTAAAGATTTGAGTTGATAGCTACTGGCAAGCCTGAGACTATTATCTGCATTCACCCGCACCACTTCAATCTGATCGCTCCATTCCTGCTGTACGTCCTCCAACATTGGCTGGATTAGGCGACACAGCCCACACCAAGGTGCCCAAAAATCAACCAGAACCATCTTGGAGTTTTCTAAAACGTATTGCTTAAACGTCTGCTCGTTCACCGACAACACCATGATCCCTCGAATTCTATTGAATTTTTACTCTAGCCTTGGGATCATGCTACATCGAATTGGGATTATTTGAACAACAAATCCGCTAATTTTACCAATTTATTTGGGCAGTTGCTCGCATAAGTAGGGGATGCGCCCACCACAACAAGCCGATAAAGCCAATTACCCCAAGATAGGCGGGACGGATAAATTCTTCCCATTTCAGGGTTTGGCGTCCCTGAATTAGCGCCAGGAAAGGAAAAACCGAGGTACGCTCTTTGACAGACTCAAAGGCGTCGCCATAGCGTTTGGAAAGCCGTTGATCCCCATGCCAAACGCCAAAACAATGGTGCAAAATTAATCCTACCGAGGTGAGTAGAGTGAAGCTAGTGCCAATCCAGAGGGTGTGAGCAATACACCAGATCACCTGTCCCACCATTTGCGGATGTCGGGTAATGCGAATGATTCCGGTTTCGTAGAGATGAACTTGGGGTTTCTGGATGGCGGCGATTTCTAACAGATTGAATGTGGCGGGGTAGAGAAACAAAAAAGAAATCGCTGAAAGCCACCAGACTAGGGACTTGATCCCCGGAAGTCCCTGCACCCGCCACAATTGAATCCCATCATAGCGGTGGTTGAAAAAGTAAATAATTAATACAACAGCAAGAGATAGGCTAACCAGAGCAAATAAAATTCTATAGAACCTCGCGCCAATGCGTTGTTCAGCCCAAGGTCGCAGTGCGGCTAGACCACTATGCGCGATCGCAAATCCCAAAAGTAGTCCAGCCATTACCCAATGACTGGATGTCAAGTTCGTCCAGACCCCCATAAATCCTGATGTTGATTCATTGCACAATTCATCCTAGCAAGAATACTCAAAGAGTTGATCCCGTGTTGTGTTACTGTCGATTTCAGGCACAGGTTTACACGTTCGTTGTTGGCAATTCCTACTATCGTTGACGTTAAATCCCATCTTCAACCCCCCTGGGATTGCCTGTTATTGCTCCTTTTTTGATGGTTTAGCTCCTATGTCTGACCTTCCTTTCACTCTCGATCAACTCCGGATTCTCAAAGCAATCGCTTCTGAGGGGAGTTTTAAACGTGCGGCGGATAGTTTGTACGTTTCCCAACCGGCTGTGAGTTTACAAGTGCAGAACTTGGAACGACAGCTTGATGTCCCCTTATTTGACCGAGGCGGGCGTCGCGCTCAATTGACAGAAGCCGGACACTTACTCCTAAGCTACGGTGAAAAAATTCTCACCCTTTGTCAGGAAACCTGTCGGGCGATTGAGGATTTACAGAATCTCCAGGGTGGGACGCTGATTGTGGGCGCCTCTCAAACCACGGGAACCTATCTCTTACCTCGAATGATTGGCTTGTTTCGACAGAAGTATCCCGATGTGTCGGTACAATTACAAGTTCACTCGACGCGCCGTACTTCTTGGTCTGTTTCCAATGGACAGGTTGATTTAGCCATCATTGGCGGTGAAGTCCCCACGGATCTTCAAGAAACTTTACATATTATGCCCTACTCGGAAGACGAGTTGGCGCTAATTTTACCTGTCTTTCACCCCCTGGCAAAGGTGGGAACCGTGCATAAGGAGGATTTGTATAAGTTACAATTTATTGCGCTTGACTCCCAATCCACGATTCGTAAGGTAATCGACCAGGTTCTCACGCGCTGTGATATTGATACCCGACGCCTGAAGATTGAGATGGAACTCAACTCAATTGAGGCAATTAAAAACGCCGTGCAATCGGGATTGGGTGCAGCGTTTGTGTCTATTTCAGCCATCGAAAAAGAATTGCAAATGGGTGTCTTACACCGAGCAACGATAGAAGGCGTTGTGGTGAAGCGGACGCTGTCTTTAATCGTCAATCCCCATCGCTACCGTTCCAAAGCCGCCGAAGCCTTCAGCCGGGAAATTTTGCCCCAGTTTGCGCCTCCAGGATGGGAAGAAAAACCACCGTCCTCGCCGCCAATAACTGCTCCTAAATTGAATTCGGCATCGTCTCAACCTGCATCGTCTCAACCGACAGGTTAAGGACAATTGCTCGAAAGATTTTCGGTTGAAATTGCCTGAGTGCAAAGGTGTGAGAGTGTAGGAGTAAGAAGAGTAAGCTACCTGTAGGGGTACGACATGTCGTGCCTCTACTAGGGAATGAATTGTCTAATAGAGAGAAATGCTGGCTGGCAATAGTGAGAAATTTGGCTCGACGTTTAGCCGTTAAATTAAAAGGCTATAAATAATCCTAAATGGCAAGCAGCCAGACGACAACCAATTCAAACTCTTCAAATTTATGGCATCACCTTGCTCAGGAAAAATGTACCCTTGCTCCCCCAGCTCCCCCAGCGTCCCCAGCTTCCCCAGCGTCCCCAGCTTCCCCCGCTCTCCCTCACCACAACACTTATTCAGCAGCCCCTATTTAGGCGGTTTTGGGATGCCCGTTGTACATACTGTGAGCAAAGTCCAAGCGAAAATCGCCACTGTCGTGCCGTTGCTCATTCAACGGAGTTATTGGTTTCAGGGGCATCCAAACCCACTCAACCACCTCCTTGATCACTGCCCACCCGTAGGCGAGTGGGGTATTCCGGAGGCTTGGATTAAAACAAATCCCGCAGGGGGCTGCGTTTTATGCTACCCTGCTAGAGCAGAAATCAAAAAAGCAGCAACGAGAGCGATCGCCAATGTGCCAGCATTAGTGTCTGTCATAAGCCGCCCTGTCCAATCACCCCGTATTATATAGGATTACCGTGTACTCTATAAAATCGCCAACATGGAGCTTGATATTCAGTCGGGATAATCACTTAAAGTTGAGAGAAAAACACACATTTTTAGCTAGAAGCGGTAGTCTATCTAGGAAAAGGTGAGAGGAGTAAGGTTGTGGAAGTTGTCAAAGAGTACGTCCAGCGGTGGTACGAAAGTGGATTAGCGCCCGACGAATATGTTTGCCATCAAAAGCAGGGGAATTTAGTCGAGATAGAATCAGTCGCCACAGGAAAGCGTCAGACGGTTCTCACGTTCTGTACGAATGATGTCTTGGGTCTGGTTCAGAACGAGGCGGTTCGCCAAGCAGCGGTTGATGCTATTTTTCAATACGGTACGTCTAACAGTTCAACCTCAGTCCTGAGTGGTCGCATCGATTTACATCGGCAGCTCGAGCAAGAGATTTCGGAGTTTAAGCACCTACCCCATACCCAACTCTTTTTGAATGCGTGGATGGCGATGCAAGCCCTAATGGATGCGTTCTGCCATTTGGCTATTCCCGTTCCTGGCTTTCAGCATACCCGTGAGACATTAATTTTGACTGATGTCCTCAACCATGGCTGTATTCTCTCAGCCGTCGTCAACGCGGGAACTCGTTCTGGAAAGTTATTTGGTCATAGTCCGCGTGTGCGGGTGAGAGCCTATCGCCACTGTGATGTAGAGGACTTATCGCGGAAACTGCGTCGCTATGCTCGTCCCCAAGATCGAATTATGGTGATTTCTGATGCAGTATTCTCAATGGATGGGGATATTGCCCCCCTCCCCGATATGATCGAGGTGCTGCGACATTACGAAGGCAGTGTCTTGGTGATGGATGAAGCACATGCTAGTGGGGCGATTGGGGCGACAGGTGGCGGCATCTACGAGCATTTTGGCATCCTACCCCAATACACCATGGAGCAAGGTGTTGTGCCGCTGATTATGACCACGTTTTCCAAGTTTGCCGCGTCAGCGGGGGCGGCAATTAGCAGTCCTCTGCCAGAATTGATTCCCTTATTAAATGTTTCGCCCACGTCGATTGGTACGGTTTCCCTGTCGCCACCTCTAGCAGCCGCCGCCTTGGAGAGCATTCGTCAGGTGCGCCGTCATCCCGACATGGTGAAAAAGCTTCAGGCAAATACTCGCTACTTGCGATCGCGCTTAGTCGAAGCCGGATTTGATGCCATTGGTGAAACTAACGTTATCCCGGTTATTTTACCCTCAGAAATTAATCCGAAATTGTTTGGTCAGTATATGTTAGAGAATCATGGCATTTGGGTATCACCCATTTGGTTTATTGCCAAACCCCGTATCCGGATGACGGCAAATGCTCTGCATACTAAGGAGGAAATGGATAAATTAGTCGCCGCCATGGTAGCAACACGAGATTTTTTATATAAACCCATGATCAGCGCCTAACTTGTCCTGGGTTATTGGTTATTTGACGAATGACAAATGACAAATGACAAATGACAAAATTCGCACTGTAGCCACTCCAGCCGACCAGGACTTGTTTCTGGATGTACCTGCACGAGTCTATGGGAATGACCCCAATTGGATACCGCCGCTGCGTAGCGATGTAGCGAAGCAATTTGCCCCCGATAATCCCTTTTTTGGCTACGGCAAATTACAGCAATTTATTGCCCTCGACTCGTCCCACCCTTCCCAAGCGGTGGGGCGAATTGTGGCAGCGGTGAATCAACGGTTAATTGAACGAGAGGGGAAAACGGTTGGTTTATTTGGGTTTTTTGAATGTGTCCAAGATTGCGCGATCGCGCAATCTCTCCTGAATGCGGCTTGTCAGTGGTTACGGGAACAAGGCATGACTGTGGCGCGGGGACCGATTGATTTATCGACTCACAATAATTGTTTATTTTTGGTCGATGGCTTTGATACACCGCCCATGGTGATGATGCCCTATAATCCCCCCTACTATCCCGAATTTCTGGAAAAAGAGGGCTGGCAAAAAGCGAAGGATGCATACTCTTATGATTTTCCCCTCGATAAGCCCTTATCGGATAAATTTAAGAAAGCCTATCAGATTGCCCGTAAATCGGGGATCACGTTTCGCCCGATTAGAACCAAAGGCGAAGGATTTGAACACGATTGTATTAGTCTTTATCACCTCTTTAACCGTGCCTTTGCCAATAACTGGAGTTCTGCACCGAGAACGGAGGCAGAATTTCTAGAAGAAGCCAAGTCATTACAGACGTTAGTTGATCCAGATGTTTTTCCCATTGCCGAAGACAAGGGTGAAATGATCGGCTTTTTTATGGGATTACCGGACTATAATATTCCCCTAAAACAGGTTAAGGGGAAACTCAACTGGCTGGGAATTCTCAAGTTTCTTTGGTATCGTCGCCAGATTGACCAAGGACGAGTGATTGCGATTGCCTCATTGCCAGAATATCGCCGCAAAATGGTGCCGTTGGCGTTAATTTATTTGGGAATGCAAGGGGGGATTAAGAAGGGCAAGCCCTATAAGCGGGCAGAATTGGGTTGGGTGTGGGAAGATAATTTTCCGTCTCGTAAGTTGATTGAAGCGTCGGGAGGGACAATTTATAAGACGTATCGAATTTATGAAAAAACGCTGTAGTCAGTATCAGCTTAATTGTTCTGACTTAGGACTTACGCACAGGCTCTATTTGTAGGGTGTGTTAGCGTAGCGTAACGCACCCTTACCGCTATAGTACGAAAAAACTCAGCAAAGTCCGACGTTTTCCTTTCTACCCATTGCTGAAATTCCTGGATTAATTGAGCAGAGTAAGACAATGGGACAACGAGCGGTAGTACGTTTATTTCGCCAGCGAATTCAAGAAATTTTGGCAAATCAAAGTTTGGATTAAGAGGAATAGCACTAACGCCTAAGTTTGTAGTTGCGCTGTCTTCGCCATAAGCGCTGGCATCGCTGACTATAAATGCTTAAGTCAGTAACATTCGTTTTAGCTTCCAAATGCTAAAGTAGTATGGATACTACAAATTGTTTCAGCGTCTGCTTCATTGAGAATGGACTCCCCTAACTTCAGCAATCCCCAGCAAGAGCGAATCTATCGCAGGCTCAACTCCCTTGTCAGTCCCGGAGCGGCTGCTTTTTGGCGTGACGCCTGCCGTCTCATGGAGATGGAACCATCGCTGGAATCTACGACACACTTTGTCGGTCACTCATTGCGAGAAATTGAGAGTTCCCTGCGTGCAGTATTAAAGCCTTTCTGGGAGCCATCGGAGCAGCCATCAAAAAAGAAGAAAGCTTCAGGTGACGATACGCACAAGGCTCAAATTAAGGCTGTGTTACAGGCACTCGAAATTCCTGAAACATCGGATGTAGCTAGGACGTGGTTGAGCTTGCCTGGTAGAAACAGCGAGTATGGACTCCACAGACGCGCACATCGCGATGACCTAGCATCACCACGTCCAGTTGATGAAAAATTTAGACAGTTTTGGAGAGATATACAGGCTGTTTTCGATCAAGTTCTTGACAGATTTGAAACTCGCTACTCTGACATCCGTCGTCTGTTAGACGAGTTGTTGACAAAATCTGAGCCGGAAAAAAAAGATCTAGATAGACTTCGTCTTCATATTCCTAATAGTCGTGCTGGTCTGGGATACTTCTTTGAGCAGCTCAAGTATCCAGGATGGCTAAATTTACTTGAGCAAAAAGGTTTCTTTGAAAATCCGCCTGAGCCAGAAGTAGATCTTGAACGTGGTGTGATAGCTTGTCCCCTTTGGTCTCAGTCCCGCTACCTAGCACGGATGGCTTCTCAAGAACCCGAAATAGTTCTAGAGATTGCCCAGAAAATTCTAAAAACGGGGACAAAAAATATTTTAGTACATGAAGACTTGGCAGAAGCAGCTCGTGCAATGCCACCAGAACTAGCTGCACGTTGGGTAGAACAAGAAACACAATGGCTTAGAGATCAAAATTATCTTCATTTCCGTCTTCCACAAAAGTTAGGTGAACTAATTGCTTATCTTGCCGAAAGTGAGCAAGTGGATGCTGCGCTGGGGTTAGCTCGTGAACTTCTCGCTGTGATGCCAAATCAAGAAGGCGACTATCTGACGCGAGTACGCACACGCTGCGATGACTACTATTACAGGCAAATTCTCACCGAATATATACCTAAATTAGTGTCCGTAGCTGAAGAGAATACTTTAGGACTGCTCTGCGATTTACTGCGTGATGCTATTCGGCTTTTTCAACTTCCTCATGGAAAATCAACTTTTGAAGATAATTCCTGTGAATGGGCTCGTGCTTTTGAAGGAACTTGGCAAAATTACAGACATGACGTAAGAAGTATTTTAGCTGCTGCTGTATGGAAGGCTACAGAACAAATCGCTAGCAAAAATCCGGATAAAATACGATTTCTAGTGCAAACGCTTGAGAATTATCAGTGGCTAATTTTTCATCGCATAGTTCTTCACCTACTCCGATGCTTTCCTAATGAATGTCCTGATCTGATTGCTGAACGTCTAGCTAACCGAGATCAGCTAAATCAGCAAATACCTTGCTATGAATATAAGCTTTTGCTTAAAGAACACTTTGCTCAGCTTGAACCCAGAGTCAAAAAAACTATTCTCGGCTGGATTGCAGAAGGACTAGAGGATACATCCTGGATTAAAGAAGAAAAAATTATTTTGTACATTAAGCACTGGCAGCGAGATTGGTTAGCCATCCTCAGTAGTAGCCTGCCAAAAGAGTGGCAACAGAAATATGAACAGCTAGTTAGGGAGATTGGTGCTGCTGAATCCTTAGAACCTCCAGGAGGTTTCAATGTATGGCAAGGACCAACCAGTCCAAAGTCTGCTGAGGAACTCGCTGCTATGAGTATGACAGAGCGATTTGCTTTTTTGAAGGAATGGCAACCTACGGGGAAACTATTTGCGCCCTCACGCAGTGGTTTTGCCGGTGAGCTTTCCAAACTTATTGCCCAAAAGCCGGAAAATTTTATAGAGGAAATTGAACAATTTAAGGAAGTTGATTCAGAATATATGATAGCCTTCCTTCGAGGCTTACAGGAAAATTTAAGAAATCCTTCAGAAGTACAACCAAAATTCTCTTCGTGGGAGCCAGTATTTGAGTTTTGCTCTTGGATGCTGAATCAACTGAAAAATGAGTCGGAGAGTCAAGATGCAGTTAAGGGTTTAAATTATGGACAATGGGATCAAGTTTGTAGGGCTGTAGTTGATTTTATTGATGCTGGTCTTAAAGAAAATCAGATTCCATTTAAATTTCGTAATCAAATTTGGATAATTTTAGAGCAGTTAACGAATGACCCTTGCAGCCAAACAATGACAGTTATCCAGTATACTCTATGGGTACAACAGCATTTGCTGGAAAAAAGTGATGGAGAGGTAAAAACAGCGCCAGGTTTTGATAAAATTCCTGAAGCGCGAAATCTCCTTGAGCGCCATTTAGATCCAAAACATGATCCTTCGCTAACGATTTGGTCTGTTTATGGTCGATATCTCCTGTATTTGATGCGACTTGATTTGAACTGGACTACCCAAAACTTGGAGAGGATTTTTCTGAGAGGCACAGACTTCCAAGAATTTCGCGACTCGGCTTGGGAAGGATACATTACTACTAATGCTCCTTACAACAATATATTTCCTATACTCCGAGAGGAGTATATTTATGCGATAGAGCGAATTGATACCCCTATTCCTGAAGGGCAAAATCTGTGGAGAGCCAATGAGAGATTAACAGAACATCTGCGAGCATTATACTGGCGTGGTGTACTGAAACTGGGTGAGCCAGATCACCTCTTGGAACGGTTTTTTGCTAAGGCTCCTGCCCATAATCGACAAACATTCATGAGAGAGATTGGGCAGTGGCTACGTCATGGAAACTGTGAGGTTGACAATGATTTGCTTGAGCGATTACAAAGACTATGGGAATGGCGGTTGAGCGAAATCAATAGTAAAAAGGTAACTAAGTCACAAGCCGACGAGCTAAAATACTTTAGCTGGTGGTTTGTTTCGAGAAAGTTCGATGATAGCTGGGCGATTGATCAATTAGTCAAGGTTCTGGAGAAATCAGGAATTATAGAGGACGATTTAGATTTGCTCAAGCATTTCCTTGACCTTGCTGAGTCGATGCCACTGGCGATTGTAGAATGTTTAAGCTTGATGACTATGGCTCCACCCAATTCAGGTCAGTATTGGTTGGCTTCTTATCACCACGAAGAGTACCGTGCTATTTTGTCCGCAGTCCTTAACAGTAAAGATGAGCAGACTCGTAAAGCAGCAAAAGAGCTGATTAATCGCTTATTAGTTCATAGCATAAACTTGAGAGACTTATTACCAGAAAGAGAAGCGTGAAATTTTCTGTACTCATGTGGATAATTTTGGCAAAGATACTTTGCCAATAAACTCTGCAAATTGCTCTCCTGGCAGTTAAGCAACCATGACAACAAAAACTAAATCACTCACCCTAGCTGAATTTCTCAAAGTTCCCGAAACCAAACCTGCTAGCGAATTTATCGACGGTAAAATTTATCAAAAATCCATACCAAAAGGGAAACACAGCACTCTACAAATATGCCTCGCAAATACAGTAAACGAGGTGGGATTTACTGAAAAAATCGCTTACGCTTTCCCCGAATTACGCTGCACGTTTGGCGGACGCTCTATTGTGCCAGATGTTGCGGTATTTCAATGGGAAAGAATTCCCTTCGATGCTGATGGAGAAGTAGCAAACGTATTTGAATGTTCTCCAGATTGGACAATTGAAATTCTTTCACCAGACCAGTCACAAACAAAGGTGACAGATAATATTTTATTCTGTCTCAGACATCAAACCAGATTGGGGTGGTTGATTGATCCCGATGAGAAAGCCGTAATCTGTTTTTATCCCAATCAATTACCAGAAATTATGCGACAACCAGAGGATAGGCTACCTGTGCCAGATTTTCTAAGTCTACAGCTAACCGTTGAACAGGTATTCTCCTGGCTGAAACTGGGACAGCTTTTGTAAATTACAGGTGTGCGATCGCGCAAATCCATTTGCGTTAATTTACACAGTATTGTTAATTAAAAGTCTTGTGATTAGTGGGTTACGGCGGACACCGAATTAAATGGTGATTTTTTGAATTGAATTACCGCCTAACCCACCCTACCTGGTATTATATTTTATGGCTTAAGGCTCTAACTTATGCTTGTATAAACATGATTGTCACGCCCAGCTTAGGCAGGGACTACAATTGAATCAAGGTATCAAGGGCAGTTCACTATGACAACAGCAACACCAACGCCTCAATCCCAGAAAAGGGGCGCTGAACCAGTCGTTACTTTAAAAGGCGTTAGCTGGCAAACCTTTAAGACATTACTGGCGGAAATTGGTGAAGACCGAGCCTGTAGAATGGCTTATGATCAGGGAGTATTGGAAATTAGAATGCCACTGGAAGACCATGAAGAACCCAAACGACTGCTTGAAGACTTTGTGACAGCTATAGTTGATGAATTGGGTATTGAACTTAGAAGTCTTGGTTCATTGAGCTTGAAGCGCGAAGACTTAACTCGTTTTATTGAGCCGGATAGCTGTTTCTATATCCAAAATGAATCACGAGTCAGAGGTAGACGAATCAATCTAGAAATTGACCCACCGCCTGATTTAGCGATTGAGTCGGATTATACCAGTTCCTCTGTTGATAAACAATCTATTTATGCGGCTCTGGGTGTTCCGGAATTGTGGAGGTATACTCGTCAAACTCTCCAGGTTTATCAATTAGTTGAAGGAGAATATGAACCGAGAGAACAAAGCATGACGTTTCCATTTTTACCTGTAACCGAGATTCCCGGTTTTATTGAACAAAGTAATATCCAGGGACAGCGAACAGCCGTGCGATTGTTTCGCCAACGAGTTCGAGAACTTTTACAAAATCAATAGAAAATCAGCCCGGAGTTCAAACTCCGGGCTAAGAGCTTACACCCGTTTAAACGGGTTCGAAGACTTCCTCAGTAAGCTTTAGCTTACTTTAGCTTTCAGCCGGAAATTTATTTCCTGGCTATGCTTATCTAGTCAGCTAAAGCTGACTTAAGCTTTTGGTTCCTTGCGTTTGAATCAAAGGCTGGTTAACACTAACAGCCAGGAGGTGTGATGAAAGCCCTAGTCACCGGAGCCAACGGATTTACCGGTTCTCATTTAGTTAAAGCCTTAGAACAACGGGGGGATAGCGTTGTCGGTTTTGTCCGCAAGTCTAGCAACCTTCAGCGTCTCTCGGATTGCCACGTCCAACTGGTTTACGGGGATATTAGCGATCGCGACGCCCTGAAAACGGCAATGACTGGTGTAGATTGGGTATTTCACACCGCCGCTTATGTGGAATTAGGACTCGTTGATGCCAAGAAAATGGAACGGGTGAATGTTGAGGGAACTCGCGCTGTTTTAGAAGTGGCTCAAGCGGTTGGCGTATCCAAACTCGTTTACTGTAGCACCATTGGCGTCTTTGGCGACACCAAAGGTCAAGTCGTCAATGAAACCTTCCAACGTCAGCAAACCGACTTTTCCAGCGCTTATGACAGCACCAAATACCAAGCCCAACAAATTGTAGACCAATGTGCCGCCCAAGGATTACCCGTGGTGAGTATCCTCCCGTCTGGTATCTTTGGTGCAGATGACCCCCATTTTGGTCCGGTACTCAAGCAATTTCTCAAAGGCGGCTTAAAGGTATGGGCGGGGGGCGATCGCATTACGGGGATTGTTCACGTTGATGACTTAGCTAACGCCATGATTCTGGCAGCCCAAAAGGGTCAACCGGGCGAGAAATATATCATTTCGGCGGGCGATCTGTCCACCCGTGAGATGTTCACCCTTCTCAGTCAAGACACTGGGATTCCGGTTCCGGCGGAAGCCCCCAAACCCTTGGTGAGACTCGCCGGAAACCTCCTTGACCCCATCGGACGCCTGTTGAATTGGCAACCGCCCCTGAGTCGGGAACGGGTGCATTACGTCTATGATCGGTGCGTGCGCGTCGATGCAACGAAAGCGCGTCAAGACTTAGGCTGGAATCCGCGATCGGTATCCCAAACCCTCAGTGAGATTGTCAGGATCATGAAAACCCAATCCTAGATGGATAAATGGGTAGTGGCGTGGCACACTTAATTAGATAGATTAGCTGGGGTTCGTAGTAAGGGCTAAAGCCCTAGATTCCGTTGGGTTGAGCGAAGTCGAAACCCAACCGACAACCTATTCGACCATTTTAGCTGTGCCACGCCACTACAACTACAAGCTAGGGAAAAACCCCCTACCCTGGATTTTGACTTGTTGCCGAATCGGATAAGATATCAAGGCACAATTGAATGGCAACAACCTAGGGAAACTCCGGTGTAAGTCCGGGGCTGTGCGGCAACTGTCAAGGTTGAAATGGCACGCTCTTTCAGGTTTGTCGTCGATGCTTCAGTGTTTATGGCGCTCGCATCGCAACTACCAACCCAGGTGACGTTCCACCTAAGCCAGAATACCTAGCTGTTGCTTATCCACTCTATATTTCCGCCTCGCACGGGAAGGGAGCTTAATTTTAATGCCGACTGTAGACACGACTCATTTCACCCCAGATTCACTATCTTTGCCACCACTCCCCCTTAACCGCCCCCTGTTAATGATTGGTCACGGTAGCCGGGATATGCAGGGGCGTCAGGCGTTTTTGGATTTTGCCCACGCTTACCAAGGGTTAGACTCGTCTCGCCCAGTTGTTCCTTGTTTTCTGGAATTAACCACTCCCAGTATTCAGGAGGGCGTAGACCAATGTGTAGCACAAGGGTATACAGAATTCTCTGTGTTGCCGATTTTGCTGTTTGCAGCGCGACATAATAAATTTGATGTCACCAACGAGTTAGACCGCGCTAAAGCCAGACATCCGCAAATCCGATTCTATTATGGGCGTCATTTTGGCATTACTCCGGCAATTCTGGAGTTATGGCATCGGCGACTGGCTGAACTGGATCAACCATCAGAGAACAGTTCAATGTCCTCAATTCCCAGAAGTGAAACGGTTCTTCTAGTTGTTGGTCGCGGTTCTAGTGATCCCGATGCTAATGGTGATGTCTACAAATTAGCGCGTCTGCTCTGGGAAGGCAGTGGCTATAAAACGGTTGAAATCTGCTTTATTGGGATTACTCATCCCCGGTTAGAGGAAGGATTCAATCGCGCTCGACTTTTCCAGCCTAAGCGGATTATCGTTCTGCCTTACTTCCTGTTTACCGGGGTGCTGGTGAAAAAAATATTTGACATCACAGCGCAGCAGCAGGAGCAATATCCGGATATTACGATGACCTGTTTACCCGAAATGGGTATTCAACCGGAATTACTCTCGGTATTGCGGGAACGAGAAATTGAGACGCAATTGGGACAGGTGCAGATGAATTGTGAATTGTGTAAGTTCCGATTAGCGGCAGTGGGGGATAATACGGGTCACACTCATAATCATGATCACGGTCATCACCATGATCATCACCACCATAGTCATAATCACTCGGAGCATCCTCCTGATCCTTACGCTGATCCGGAAGCTTACCATCAGCGCATTTGGCAAGTTCCTTAGTTCGTCTTATGTCTTATGTCATTGGTTATTGCTAATGATTCATGATCGCTCATGTTTTGACACCAACGATTGAGGAAAGGGCGACCCGAGCCAATTGAGTAGATACAGTTGTTGATTTTTGGAGGCGGGCATTGGTGTCAACTTAAGGTGAAAGCTCGGTTGAGCAAGGGTGTCGGGTGTCGGGTGTCGGGTGTCGGGTGTCAGGATGGAATTGTCTGTTGGAGGCGAAAAAACCTCACACCTACCACCATTCACCTCACCTATTCATC